>CAKQTF010000415.1 GCA_934276695.1 uncultured Spirochaetales bacterium | reverse complement strand
GTACTGAGAAGTGTCTTGGGATCCATATTCTCCAGAATTATAGGGACATCCAGGGCTTCTTTCCTCATCTCACCGAGAAAGCCTTTCCAGTCAAATACTCCTGTCAGCACAGTGAGATTTCCTTTTTTAAGGCCTTGCTCCGTAAGCCTGTAGTCCTTTGCATGTATTACAGCAATGCGCTCTCTGAAATCATGAAGAAGCGGAGAATAATATTCTCTCTGCGCTTCATCCGATGGAATACGTCTGCAGGCTCCATCTGATTCAGGAATCCCGCATAGCGGAATCAGATTGACAGGATCCAATGTAACCATAAGATGCTCATCATCAAATCTCTCCAGAAGCCTTGCAAGCCTTTCCGGTGTGCATATTGTGTGGTTATGTGACGCAGGTTCTATCCCTATGATGGAATTGCACTTTATTGCCTCATTGAGCATCTTATCCATTGATGAGAGGAATATATCATATACATATGGCTCTGCAGTCTCTGTGCTGTATGAAAGATCTGCAGACCATGAACCTGTTTCCGTACCGACAAAAGATGCACCGAATGAATGCATCAGACGTAGATTCTTCTTATATCTTTCAATCTCACTGTTACGGAGATCCTCATCCGGGTGAACAGGATTTATTGTACATCCAAGGACCTCTATGGAGATTCCTTCAGATTCAAGCCTATCTTTTATTGATAGAGCATATTCCTCATCCCAGGATGTCCATGGAAGAAGATTCCGGATTGTCTTATGCGGTGCAAGGTGAAGCTTAGCACAGGAAGCATATTCATGAATGGAATCAATTAAGCCGTCAATAGTATCAAAAACGCCGAAATCATGTGCTCTGTATCCGATATTAAGCATAACAGTAGAAAGGGTAGTTGCTGGAATGATTTTTGTAAATATGCAACAGTGCAAATGAAAGAATAAATGCATGGAATACTCAAAAAGCGGATATGCTAACTATTATTGATAAAGCCTCAGTATGTATATAAATCGATGAGCAAATAGGTGGGCTCCTCTTTATGGTTATGAGGCTAAGCGGATTATCTTCCTTTTACCATGTTTTTCACAGGAATAGTAAACATAGAAGTTCTTTGGCTGCTTATCATCGTATAGATGCAGTATCCAGTGCATTTTACAGGTAAATGCTCAGAGTCAGTATCTTTACCCTTGGAAGGCCCCCTTCAAAGCCATGACCAGAATTTGTGAGCGTTTTTCATAAATCTGAGAAATCCTGCAGTCGCTCAACAGCCTGGCAAGCTTGCTGCTGATACGAGGTCAGCTATAAATGTATCCAAAATGTCTTTTCAGAGACTTGGAAAAGCCTAACGCTCATACGAATCTGGGAAAAATTCATCCTGGTATGTGCAATACCAGAACCGGATATCAGAGCATTTTACCGGAAGCAAGCCAGCTAAATCACCTCATCAATTGTCAGATATGATTAAAACACAAGAGAAAAAGCTACATAACTCTTCCAATATAAGAATTAAGTAGCTTTGTAATAGCCA
>CAKQTF010000414.1 GCA_934276695.1 uncultured Spirochaetales bacterium | reverse complement strand
AAAAGAATCAAATACGCAGAACGTGGTGAGGACGGAATAGAACATATCTATGAAGTAAAACAGATGTTTCCATTTTGCATCTTGTTGGAAGATATTTACGATCACACAAGAATTTGCCCTTGCTACAGTAAATTAAGCATGATGATAAGAGAAATTGAATAAAAATCTGGTTAAGAAGATGGGAGTTTAAAATCATGTACCAACTGCACAATAGCGTGTCAGTTGCTTACATGGGGAAAGTGAGGATGAAATGAAAAATAATAATTACGCTTCATTTTTCAAAACGAAACCAAAGAAAGTAGAGAGGTACATTCGTTGTAGAAAATGTGGTGGAAACATGGAATGGAGTAGGGACTTTCCACCACAAATCAAATGTACGAAGTGCGGATATACTGTATATCCACAACCTTATGAGCCAGATTGCATCAAACTGCCGGAAACACGAGAAGAATATTTTGAATTATATGAGAAAGTAAGGACGGGAAAATGGATAAATTAAAACCGTGTCCGTTTTGCGGAGGAAAAGCAGAAATGTTGATTAATGAATATAACGATTCAAGAAAGGAGTATCTTGTAGCTTGCACAGAATGCGACGGAATGGTTGAACGTTGGAGAGAAACAGAGGAAGAAGCTGTGGAGCAGTGGAATCGAAGAGTAAGTGATAAGGAGGACACAAAATGAAATTATATTTCTACATTTTGGACAGCGACAGAGAATACAATCCAGAAACCAAAACATTAGGAGACTATGTTTTCAAGATCAGAGTTGAGGAATGCGAGGTAGTTGAAAAACCAAAGACGTACAGAGCAGTAACACAGTTTCCAGAAAGACTTTACATTGGATATGTGAAAAAAGAAGATATTGGAAAAATTTCTGGTTATTCAACACCGTACATTGTGTTGGAAGAACCTAATTATCAGTTCGTAAAAGAAACATTCTTGGAAAAATACAATAATGATATTCACAGATCTAAAAAGCAAATTGCTATGTACGAAAATAAGATAGCTGCGGTTGAGAATTACAAGGAGGACACAAAATGTTAATCAGAAGTCAGAATAAAATGTCTCTGGTAAAGTTTGAGAATATTGTTATAAACATCAATAATATCAATGGCAAAGAAATCATTTGTTGGAGTCAGATGAATCCAGGAGAAGATGAATATATTTCATTGGGTCATTATTCCACCAAAGCAAAAGCCATGAAAGTACTGGATATGATTCAGGAAGCATACACGGAATACAAATCTGGTGAAATTGTTAGCAATGGGCTGGCAGGATCAGCATACACAGGAAGCTATGATACAAAAGAAAGTGTGGCGCATGAAATTGCTGTATTAAAAGGCTATGGAAATGAGATAAGAAAATCAATCCTGTTTCAGATGCCAGAGGATAGTGAGGTGGTTGTATGAAAAGATCTGAAACAACAAAATTTCTTAGCCAATTGCTGGAAAAAAGCCGTTTTTCTGGACCAGGTAAATACTGGGCTAGAGAAGTAAGCTTTGATTATGGC
>CAKQTF010000413.1 GCA_934276695.1 uncultured Spirochaetales bacterium | reverse complement strand
GCAATCCCTACAGAGTACATTCCTTCATGTGATAAGGGCTTCCAGTCTGCTATCAAGAAGGGCACTCAGATCGGATTCCCTGTAATCGGTGTCAGATGCGTAGTCAATGATGGTGCATGGCATCCTGTTGACTCTTCTGATATGGCATTCCAGACTGCAGCAATCGGTGCATTCAGGGAAGCATACGAGAAGGCAAAGCCTGTTATCCTAGAGCCTATCATGAAGGTTGAAGTGGAAGGCCCAAGTGAGTTCCAGGGTAATATCTTCGGATCAATCAACCAGAGAAGAGGTATGATCGTATCCTCAACAGAAGATAACAACCAGTGCACAGTAATCGCAGAGGTCCCGCTGTCAGAGATGTTCGGCTATTCAACAGTGCTCAGGTCTCTTACCCAGGGTAAGGCTGAGTTCACTATGGAAGTTGCTAAGTATGGCAGAGTCCCGCAGTCAGTTTCCGAAGAGCTCAAGAAGGCTTATGAGGAAAAGAAGAAGAAGGAAGCTGCAAAATAATGCATGCATGACTCATAGAGTTGAAAAGGATCCAGGAATGGGTCCTTTTTTTTGCTGTTTTCCATGTTTCCAGGCTAGATGATATATGGAGGCAGATATGAGACAGAACAGACATTGCATTGCAGCATATGAGCATAATAGGGAAAAGGATGAATTCTTCAGAAGATACTGCTCATTTGAGTCATTGTACAGACGGCGGAGATATAAGGAGGCAGGGGCAGTCCTTGATGGGCTTTTCGTGCTCTGCTATGAATCCCATCCAGATAGGGTCTGCATGCTGCTGCTTGCTAAGGCTGCTGTGGCGGCAGAGTGCGGTGAGATAGTTAAGGCGATAAGGCTTAACAGGGATCTTCTTGGAGAACTCAGGAAGAACTCTCTCACAACTGCCATAGAGCGGATGGCTTCATGCAATCTTATCTATGATCTGAAATCATTCGGGTATTCTGTAGGTGCTATCACAGAAGCACGGCTTATGGCCAATAGGGAATTTGCAATGCTGCGTACCGGATCCGGCATTCAGCCCTGATGATATTATTATGCAAATACTTCTTTAATTCCATTTTCTATCTGTTATAATCATTGATATAGATAGATCACTAAGTGGAGGTAAACACAAATGGACATTCAGCAGTTAAACAGCATCAGCCCTCTCCGTGTCTTTGAGGATTCAATCAATGGCGGGCTTGGAAAGGGAAATCTCGGAGTAATCGTATCTAGACATGGAGTTGGAAAGACAGCATGCCTTGTCCATCTCGCAACTGACAAGCTATTCAAAGGTGAAAACGTAATACATGTCTCATTCTCAGGGAATGTGGAGCATGTGATTAACTGGTATAAGGAAGTATTCAGGGAGATTGCACAGGTGCAGTCGCTTGATGATGCAACAATGGTTTATAACTCAATCCTGGCAAACCGCGTTGTAATGAATTTCTCACAGGAGCAGGTTCCTATTGAGAAGGTCCTGTCTTCTCTTGAATCCCTGATAAACCAGGGCTCATTCAAGGC
>CAKQTF010000412.1 GCA_934276695.1 uncultured Spirochaetales bacterium | reverse complement strand
TGGAACCCTAGCCTACATTGGCTATAGTTTTATTGGATTGAAGTACGCTTTAGTCTTTGCCATTTTTTCTGGATTGGCCAACCTCATTCCATATGTAGGACCAACCATCGGCTTGATTCCGATGATCATCACCTATGCCTTCACAGATATGGATATGATGATCAAAGCAGTCATTTACATGTTGATTATCCAGCAGATCGATGGGAATATTCTTTATCCGCGTATCGTTGGAGGCGTGATGAAGGTTCACCCGATTACCATTATGGTTCTCTTATTGCTCTCAAGTAATATCTACGGCATTATCGGGATGGTCGTTGCGATTCCAGTCTATTCGATTGGAAAAGAAATTGTAAAATTCTTGGTAAATCTTTATGATAACCACCGTGCTGCTAAGGAGCAGAAGAAAAAAGAAGAATTTGGTATCATTAATAAATCATAGACTCTAGCGCCTATATGGGCCTTGGAGTCTTTTTTGTACATTTTTTTGAAAAATGCTGGAAAAAAGTCAACAAGTGCTATGAAATGTGTTAAAATATAAGTAATTTTGAAAGAAAATATGAAATTAGGTAGGGAAAGATGAGACTGCTCTTATCGAAAAAACAAAGACGCCAATTGCAATTGTTGGAAATCTTGATTAAGGAAAAAAGATGGTTCCACTTGAAAGAGTTGGCCAAGCGTTTGGATTGTACAGAACGTTCGTTAAAAGAAGATTTGTCTAATCTTCGTAGTACATTTGATGACTTTTTAATTGAATCCTCTACCAATGGGATCAAGATCAGTTATGAGGATTCGGTTGGGCTTGAGGTGATTTACCATCACTTTTTTAAAGAATCACAAGCCTTCGCCTTGATTGAATATCTCTTCTTCCACAAGGATGTTTCCAATGAATATATTTGCAGAAAGTTTGATCTGAGTTACCAATCTTTCTACCGCTTGATTCGGACGATCAATCAGAAGCTTCAAACCAAATACAATGTAAAGATTGATTTGAAACCCTTGAATCTTGTCGGGGATGAGATTGACGTTCGTTTCTTTTATGCCCAATATTTTGCGGAACGTTATTACTATATGGAGTGGCCTTTCCCAGAATTTAAGGAAGAGGCCGTGACCGATTTGATCACCTTCTTCTTCAAGCTCTATGGCTATCCATTGACCTTCTCTGTCATCAAGTCTTATAAAGTTCTCTTGACAGTCTACTTGTCACGGATTAAACAAGGTTACTTTATCGATATGCCAACGACCTTTGAAGCCTATAAAGATCAGTATCAAGGGGTGACCAATGTTGAGGAGATGTTGCGCTACTTTAGTTTGCAGTTGGGTGTTGAGTTAAATGAAAAAGTGTTGGAGCAATTCTTCATCATCTTCATTCAAGAGAATTTCTATTTCAGCCCAGAAAGCTTGATCGAAGCTGCAGAAACAGATCCTTATGCCAAAGAGTCGACCAAACTCATCAAAAATATGTTCAAGGATCTATGCTATACCTATGAACTAGAAATTGAAAATCTTGATGAGATGTT
>CAKQTF010000411.1 GCA_934276695.1 uncultured Spirochaetales bacterium | reverse complement strand
GGAAGAAGCTGTGCTGGAAGCAACCGTGCTGCTTGCGGAGCCGCCGCAGGCGGTCAAGGCGGCAGCGGCAGTCAGAGTACCCGCCACAGCAAGAAAATTACGACGGCTGATTTTATAATTACGCATAAGGATTCTCCTTTTTCATTTCCAATGATGTATCATCAAGCCGCACCTTGCGGCAGGAAGCTGATTCAGACGGCAACGATGGCACTACGGGGCAGATAAAGCGAGATCTTTTCGCCCACCGAGACCCGTCGGGGGCTGATATATGTCCAGTCCTGTCCGTTGTGGTTCAGCTGTAGCTGGTAGCTGCTGCCAAGGAACTGCACCGCCGTGACATCGGCATCGTATTTTTCGGCCTGCTCGGTGGGAACCGTCTGTGCCTGTTCCGGGCGGAACAGATGATTCTGGTCGAGCCAGTTGGAAGAGCCTACAAATCGTGCCACGAACTCCGTTGCCGGATGGGAATAGATTTTTTCCGGGGTATCATACTGCTCAATTTTTCCGGCGTGACAGACCGCAATTGCATCGCTCATGCTCATGGCCTCAATCTGGTCGTGGGTCACAAACACGCCGGTAATGCCCAACTTGGTGATCAGCGTCCGCAGTTCCGAGCACATCTCTTCCCGCAGCAGTGCGTCCAGTGCGGAAAGCGGCTCGTCAAACAGGATGCAGGCCGGTTCAATGACGATCGCGCGGGCAAATGCCACACGCTGCTGCTGACCGCCGGACAGCTGATGAGGATACCGCTGGGCAAAATCATCCAGCTGTACAGCGTGGAGTGCATTTTTCACCTTTTCGTCCAATTTGTCCGTCTTGCCAGCCGCCCGCAGGCCAAAAGCCACATTTTCAAAGACAGTCATGTGCGGCCAGAGCGCAAAATCCTGAAACACAAAGCCAAGGCCGCGCTTTTCGGGCGGGATATTGATCTTCTTTTCCGAGGAGAACACACAGCGATTCTCAAACCAGATCTCACCGCTGTCCGGCGTTTCCAGTCCGGCGATCATCCGCAACAGGGTGGTCTTGCCGCAACCGGAAGGTCCCAGCAATGTGGTCAGGCTGCCGCTTTGAATGACAAAGCTGGTAGGCTGGATCACCTGCTTTGCGCCAAAGGATTTTGTAACATGAACGAGCTTGATCTCCATATTTTGCACTCCTACTTTTGATACCTGCTCTATGGTAGCACGAAGGATTTGTGCAAACTATCCCAGTGGCGTAAATCTCATGTAAAAGTTTGGCAACAAAAAGTCCCCGCTGAACCTTAAGATCCAGCAGGGATTTCATGAAGATATAAATATCCGAAAATAAGCCCATCCAGAGGAAAGTTAGGCAAGATGGAACAGATCAATCAGCACCACCATTGCAAGGCCATAGTAAACGACAACCGCTACCAAATCGTTGATCGTCGTAATCAATGGTCCGGAAGCAACAGCCGGATCAATATGAATTTTATGGAACAGCATCGGAACCAATGTGCCCACCAGACTGGAAACGACCATGGCGACAACAAGTGATGCGCCTACAC
>CAKQTF010000410.1 GCA_934276695.1 uncultured Spirochaetales bacterium | reverse complement strand
GCCTTGAAGCCTTCCTCATCCACAGTGAATCCATGCTCTGAGGCAAGCTCCTTAGTAAGCTCAATAGGGAATCCATATGTATCATAGAGCTTGAATGCAATGCGGCCTCCGATGACACGGCTGTTTCCCTTCATGAGATTAGGAAGCATCTTCTCGAACTCCTTCTCACCCTTTGTAAGCGTCAGGCTGAACTTATCCTCTTCCTTTCCAAGCTCATCAAAGATGAATGCCCTATGCTCTTCAAGCTCAGGATACGGCTTCCCATAGAGAGAGAGGACCACTTCTGCAAGACCGCCAAGGAATGGCCCTTCGATTCCAAGCTTCTTTCCATGCCTTACAGCACGTCTGATAAGCCTTCTCAGGATATAGCCCTGTCCGACATTGGAAGGTGCAACTCCCTTCTGGTCTCCAAGGATGAACACACTGGTGCGGATATGGTCAGAAATGATCCTGATTGACATATCATCATCCTCATTCTCACCATACTTCTTTCCGCATAGAGCCTCAATTGCATGGATGATAGGCTGGAATACCTCTATCTCATAAACGGATTTCTTTCCCTGAAGGACTGCTACAGTGCGCTCGATTCCCATTCCTGTGTCAATGCACTTCCTATCCATCTCATAGTACTTTCCGTCCTTGTCCTTCCTGTATCCCATGAATACATCATTCCAGATCTCAAAGTACTTTCCGCACTTGCATCCTGGCTTGCAGTCAGGGCCGCACTTCTCACGTCCTGTGTCATAGAACATCTCAGAATCAGGACCGCATGGACCTGTCTCTCCTGCCGGACCCCACCAGTTATCCTCTCTAGGCATGAAATAGATATGGTCCTTTGCAATTCCGAGGCTTTCCCACTTCGCTGCTGCAGCATCATCCCTTGGCACTTCTGAGTCACCTTCGAATACTGTTACAGATAGCTTATCCGTAGGAATCCCGAGAACCTCAGTAAGGAACTCATAGCTGTATTCAATCATCTGCTCCTTGAAATAGTCTCCAAGAGACCAGTTTCCAAGCATTTCAAAGAATGTCAGATGATGAGGATCACCTACACTGTCAATATCGCCAGTCCTGATGCACTTCTGGTAATCAGTCAGCCTCTTCCCTGATGGATGCTCTGCTCCAAGAATATATGGCACTAATGGATGCATTCCTGCTGTTGTGAACAGGACTGTCGGATCATTCTCCGGAATAAGAGATGCTCCTGAGATCTGCTTATGTCCCTTTGACACGAAGAAATCGATATAAAGCTGTCTCAGCTGATCTGCTGTAATGTCTTTCATATTTGCTTTCCTTTTCTGATATATCCTAGTATGGCTGTTCTCTTTGGTCAAGAAAAGAGGTCTGGTGTAAGATCTTCAAAAACTGTTCTAGCTCTCTTCCTCTGCTGAGGAAGGATCTTCTTTATGTTCTCGCATTTCTGGATCTCAAAGGCACCTCTCGCTACCCTATCAGCACACCATCTGTAGTTCGGATTCCGTGATGCTGCCTTTGATATCGCAACTGGGGCCCCTTTATGCTGTAT
>CAKQTF010000409.1 GCA_934276695.1 uncultured Spirochaetales bacterium | reverse complement strand
GATAACCCTGTATATCAACATGCTTGATGAGAAATACGGGAAGAATGTCATAGGACTAGGCAAAGAAGCTGAGGATCTGCTCCTCTCTTACCAATGGCCGGACAATCTGCAGCAGTTCATGCGTGTGCTTACCGATATAGTGCTTAATACAGACACTGCTTATATACAGGCCTCACAGGTTGAAAGGAGCCTAGAAGCAGAGAAGACAAGGCTCACATCAGCACTGGCACTATCAAGCGTCATCGATATAAACAAGAAGATGAGCGAGATTGAGAAGGACATAGCAAGAGCTGTTCTGCTTAAATCCGGAGGCAATCAGTCCCAGGCAGCCAAAAAGCTCGGCATCAGCAGGACAACAATGTGGAGGCTATTGTCATAATGTTTCATGTTTGAACATAAAATCAATATCGCTATCGAGCAGATTACAAGTAATAGCTTTATTATGAAACACAACAGGAGAAGATATGAAGCTAATTGATCTGACACATGCAATAAATCCTGATGCAGTCCAGCGGAAATTCAGCATAGAGCGCATCGGGGCAGACGAAGTGAATCATAATGTCGTAAGGAAGGAAGGACAGTGGTATATCATGACAAACATCTCAATGGTATCCCATATCGCAACGCATATCGAAGTCCCTTTCCACTTGTACAAAGACGGCTATGACCTGGCAGATATGCCGATTGATTCATTCTGCGGAGAGGCTGTGCTCCTTGATTTCTCATATATAGGAAAGAGAGTCCCGATAACAGAAGAGGATGTTAATAAAGCAATTGAGAAAGCAGGAGGAATAAGAAAAGGAGATATCGTACTATGCAATCTGGGCTACAGCAGCAGATACGGAACTGCAGAATACTCAGATAGCCCTTATTTCTCAGAAGAAGCCATGGATGCCCTTGTTAGAACAGGAATGAAGATGATGGGAGTCGATGCAGGCGGAGTTGAGATACCTAAGAGCGAGGAGCATGTGAACCATGCAAAGCTCTTCTCTCATAATATCCCGCTCATTGAGAATGTTGCATCGCTTGACAGGATCGGAGCATCAAGATTTTATGTAACAGCCTTCCCTGCCTCAATAATCGGAGTTGAGGCATTCCCGGTAAGGGTCGTTGCATTCGTAGAATAGACATTAAGGAGATACCGATGAAGTATAAAGTATTAGGAAAGACTGGGATAAAAGTCTCAGAGCTTGGCCTTGGCACAATGAACTTTGCACATGGCGTTGATGAAGAAATGGCAAAGAGGATCTTCCAGAGATGCAGAGAAAAAGGAGTGAATCTCTTTGACACCGCAAACATCTATGGAGATAACCGCTGCGGAGAGTCCGAGAGGATATTAGGAGAATGCCTGAAAGGCGTTAGGGATGAGTGCATTGTCATATCAAAAGTAGGCACGACAAAGCAGAACCGCCCGGATAACGACGGAGGGCTTTCCCGCCGTTACATAATGCTTGAGGTAGAGAAGTCACTGAGAAATCTCGGAACAGACAGAATCGATATCTACATGGTCCATCACATGGATCCGGATACTCC
>CAKQTF010000408.1 GCA_934276695.1 uncultured Spirochaetales bacterium | reverse complement strand
TCTTATAGGTCAAGACTGGCTTAAGAAGGGCTTGGGGAAGGATCATGGAAGTGATGCGAAGAGCAGAGAAGAGATTGGTCGAAAAAGACTTAATATAGATGACTCGGTCCTTTTGATCCAAATAATGAAAAGATGGAGCATTGCTACCATCAAGATCTCCCAAATAGTCGTCCTCAACAAGGTAGACATCATATTGGTCAGCTAGTTGCAAGATCGCTTCTTTCTGCTTGGTCGAATAGCTATGACCAAGCGGATAGTGAAAACGAGGGATCGTGTAGAAGAATTTGATATGGCCACTTTTGAAAATCTCTTCAAGTTCCTCGAGATCAATCCCCGTTAAATTACGTTGAATGGTACGGTAGGCAAGTTGCTGCGAATCTAAGAGTTGGTTCATCCGATGATAAGTCGGTTGCTCGATCAAGATCTGAGACTTTTTATTGGGAAAGTCAATCTGGCTGAGGATATTGAGCGCCTGCTGGGTACCAGCAGTCAAAACAATCTGATCCGCAGTCGTATAAATACCTTCTTCCTTCAATAAGCCTTGAATCGATTGACGTACTTCGAGTAAGCCTGCTTGGTCCGAAAAGTTGTTGAAGAGATAATTCTCCCGTCCAATCAAGGTTTCATTGATACAGGTCCGGAAGTCCTCAAAAGCCTGGTTGCGGTCTTTCTCTAATTTTAGTGGAAGATCCTCATGTCGATTAGGTTCTTGCTCCAAAACATAGTAGCCACTTTGAGGCTTAGCATAGAGGAAGTGCTGGTAAGTCAAGTCCAGCAAGGCCCGTTGCACTGTGTCCTTACTACAAGAAAATTGACTAGCTAACTGGCGAACGGAGGGAATTTTCTCTCCAGTTTCCAGTTCTCCTTCTTGAATGGCTTTTTTTAGTACATGAATAATTTGTTGGTATTTGCTCGTCTTCATCCTGACTGTCCCCATACAGTTTTTTTCTATTGTACAGAAAAAATCACAAAAAAACCACTCCGAAGAGTGGTGAGCGTATTACATAAAGTAAACGATGGCTAAATACTGAAGAGCAGAAGCTGCTAGAATGAAGAGGTGCCAAATCATGTGGAAGTATGGTTTTTTCTTGGCATAAAAGCCAGCTCCAACCGTGTAGCACAGACCGCCCATGAGCATGAGACCCCAGAAGATCGGATTGGTTTGGCTAACGATTTGGGGAATAATAAAGATGACCAACCAGCCCATGATCAAGTAAAGAGCTAGACTGAACTTTTCATTGACTTTTTTAGCAAAGATTTTGTAGAGAATACCAAAGATGGTAGTGCCCCATTGGATCAAGATAATGCTGTAGCCCATCCAGTTGTTCATCAAGGTGAGGACAACCGGTGTGTAACTACCTGCGATCGCAATGTAGATCATGGAATGGTCGATAATACGAAGCACATACTTTTGAGGCGAATCGTAAGACATGGCATGGTAGACGGTCGAAGACAGAAACATCAAAAAGAGACTGATCACAAAGATAGAAGTCCCAAAAGCACTGAGAAGACCGTGTTGCTCAAAGCTATAGAC
>CAKQTF010000407.1 GCA_934276695.1 uncultured Spirochaetales bacterium | reverse complement strand
GACAGGTACTTCGATGTCATCATCGCCCTTGAGCCCGTCTCCGATTATTATGTTCGCACCTGTGGATAGAGCAGAGTACCCATTGAGAGCTGCGCTGTCCAAATGGTCAAGTGCATTCTTTCTGCCACCGACATATAGTGTGTTGCAGTCTGTGAGAAAGGCCTTTCCGCCCAGGGCCTTCACCTCGTCAACAACTGTCTTTGCCCAGTTGGGCCTCAGGAATGCGAGATTGCCAGGCTCTCCGAAGTGCAGCTTCACAGCTGCATAGCGATCCCTGAAATCAATATCCTTTATCCCTGCTGCTTCCATGACCTTCCTGAGCTTATCAAGGAGGCTGTTGCCGAATTCTGTTCTCATGTCTGAATAATAGACTTTGCTCTTCATCTTATCCCCATCTCCTCTGCAACCTTTATCACAAGCCTTGGGTTGTCTGTCATGATCGTGTCCACGCCAAGAGTGAACAGCCTTCTCATATCATCCTCGTCATTGACTGTCCATACCATCACAACAGCACCTCTTTTATGCATTTCATCTATGAAGTGCTTTGTGATCACTCTTATATGGTACTGGGCTTCAGGTACCTGGAAGATGAGCTTTCTCCTGAATTCCTTCGGAAGGATATGGAGCTTCTCCTTTAATAGCAGCGGGATAACCTCAAGCGTTGTGACACTTGTTGTGATATCCGGGGCAAGCCTTCTGAGCTTTTTCAGGTTATCCAGATGGAAAGAGGCTCCGCATACACGCTTCTCGGCCCTGTTCTCCCTGATTACCTTAATGAATATATCGACTATGTCGCTCTCCTGGCTCTTCAGGTCAATGTTGAATCTCTCATCAGGGCATGCCTTGAGTGCCTCATCAAGCGTGCATAACTGTATTCCCTTTCCTCTGAATGGGAATGTCTTTCCATTATCCTTTGTGAATGTGTATCCGGCATCGAGGGCCTTCAGCTCTTCAAGAGTGTGGCTTTCAAGTGTTCCTTTTCCGTCTGTATTCCTCTCAAGTGTCGGATCATGCCAGATCACAAGGTGCTTATCCTTTGTCAGATGCACATCAGTCTCGATCACATCGATTCCCATCTCTGCTGCTGATATGAATGCCGGAAGCGTATTCTCCGGATAGTTTATGCTGTCTCCTCTGTGGGCAACAACTCTCGGAAGCGGTGAAAGAAAGTCAGCCATTGTTCTTTTCCTCTCTTTTGTATTTTGCGATTGCCTCGCTCTTCCTGAAGATCTTCTCAAAGCGCTGGAGCTCGCTCTCGCTCAGTCCTGCTCTCTCGATCATGTCTGCCAGGAACTGCCTTGTCCATTTCTCTTCCTCATCCCATTTGTAATAGCCAATGGCAGAGAGGTGGGATGATATATCCTCAACGCTGCTGACTATCCTTTCCTTCGGGACAGCTATCATTCCCTGCTTATATGGCAGTGACCTCGTGTACAGCGAGTATGCGATGATCTGCACGGCCTGTGATAGATTCAATGAGGGGAAGAGGGGGGATGTCGGGATCGTGACGATTGCTGAGCACATGTTCACCTCATCA
>CAKQTF010000406.1 GCA_934276695.1 uncultured Spirochaetales bacterium | reverse complement strand
CTGATATGCTGTCTGGGTGGCGAGTGAAAAGCTTCTCTATGACTTCCTCATTCTCATTCCTGTTTATTGAGCATGTTGAGTATAGGATGAACCCTCCTTCCTTTACTGCAAGAAGGGCGGAGGAAAGCATTGCATACTGCATTATAGCAAGCCTTTTCGGCCTGCTCGGTGTCCATATTCCAAGATGGCTTCTGCTCATGATCACATGGCGCTCTGAAGAGCACGGCGCATCAAGGAGCACCGCATCGTATGCATCCTTTTCGTATACTCCCCATGATGAGGCATCGAAGCCTGTTATGCGTATTATAGATCTTTCTTCTTCAGAGAGGGATGTGCTGATCACCTTTGAGAGCCTAGCTCTTCTGTCTGGCGATCTGTCATTTGCAGTCAGAGAGCCTTTCCCTCTGAGCTTTTTTGCGATAACAAGTGTCTTTCCGCCAGGTGCCGCACACATATCGAGCACGGACATGCCTTCTCTGACTGGAAGATTGTCTGCGGTTTCCTTTGAAGTCTCATCAAGATAGTATGGTTCAATAAGCCCAGGGATAGGCACCATTGAGTCCTTTTCTTCCAGAAGCGACTTCCTCAGTGCAGGCCATCGCTCCTGGTACTGCCTGAAGTAGTATTCGTCAAATAGTTCTTCACCTGAGACTTTTGTTTTTCTGTGCATAGCGCTAAAAGGACAGAGTAACTGCCAGACCTGTTATTATTCCGACTATCATGCCCCAGAATACCTGCAGGACAGTATGTCCGACCATAGTCTTGAACTTCTTTCTTGTGAATGCTCCGTTGTGGAACATATCAGAGAAAATGCTGGCCCATTCATTCAGCACCTCGGACTGCCTTCCTGTTTCCAGCCTTACGTTGAAAGCATCATTCATTATGACGAAGGCCATCACTGTTGATACTATGAAGACAGTGGAGCCGAATCCTTCTGTCAGACCTGCTGATGTTGCCATTGCACACACTGTTGATGTGTGGGAAGATGGCATTCCCCCATTAGAGAATAAAAGCTTCGGCTGCCATCCATTTCCGCATATAAGGCTTATGAATGGCTTAATAAGCTGTGCTATGATCATTCCTGCAAGAGAGGACCAGAACACAGGATTTGACAGAATATCATTATTCATAGCCTAAGATTAGTCTTTACTATGGATTAATGCAATATGCTCTTAATGCCTGAAAATGATCCGTAATTCAGCCTGTATGCCTTTAATAGTGTGGCTTATTAGGGTAAAATCCAGTAAATGTTTTTTAGATAATGGAGTATAAAATGGGAAAAACACTATGCTACAAGATACTTGAGAACCATTTACTCTCTGGAAATCTCAGGAAAGGGGAGAGTGTGACTGTCAGAGTTGATCAGACCCTGACTCAGGATGCAACCGGTACGATGGCCTATCTGCAGTTCGAATCACTTGGCCTGGATAAGGTTCGGAATGAGCTTGCAGTCAGCTATGTTGACCACAATACCGTTCAAGTCGGATTCGAGAATTTCGATGACCATGAATACCTGAGAACAGTTGCAGCAGACAAGGGC
>CAKQTF010000405.1 GCA_934276695.1 uncultured Spirochaetales bacterium | reverse complement strand
AGCTGGAAGCAGTATCTGCTGATAATAATGGCATTCGCAGGGACTCTTTTCATAATAAAGCCATCGCTTGGATTCTCTGAGGATATGGTGGCAAGCATAGTCGGGGTGATCGGAGGCTTCTCGGCAGGCGCTGCATATACAGCTGTGAGGGCTCTTGGAAAGAGAGGTGTCCCATCATCTGAGATCATATTCGTATTCTCTGCATTCTCCACTGTGATCGGGATACCTCTTGTTGTAATTGATCATGCGCCGATGAGCTTCAGACAGGTCATCATAATGATTGTGGCATCTCTCGGTGCAACTCTCGGGCAGGTAGGCATCACTGCAGCATATAAGGAAGCCCCTTCAAAGCAGATCTCAATATTCGACTACTTCAATGTGGTCTTCTCTGCTCTCTGGGGCTTTCTGTTCCTTGGCCAGATTCCCGATGTGTACTCATTCATCGGATATCTGGTGATATTCATCAGTGCCTATATGATGTTCCTATATAATAGGAAGCACTGATAGCATCAGATGATGTCTATCAGGCAGCTCCTCATGACTCTGAAAGCTGCTTCTGTGTTCTCTTCTGTAGTCCCAGCCGTTGCTCTTCTCTCTGCCTTGATCACAGCATCAGGGAAAAGCATCCGGAGCATCAGTGCATTTGATACCACGCATATGTCAGCGCATAGACCGCAGATCTCAATCTCATCAGGATCTCCTCCAAGACTCTCATAGATTGCCTTCCTTATCTTGTTCTGCTCTTCAGGGGATGCCATGAAGTTGTTCTTGTCTATTATTGCTGTGAAATGATAGGAGGAGAACTCTGATGTGATCTCTGAGCCTCTGTCTCCTCTCATGCAGTGTGCAGGCACTCTCTGTCCCTCAATGTCTTCCAGATAGCTCTTTGGGTGCATATCCCTTGTTGCGATTACTGGATATCCTGATTCATTGAATTCCCTTATCTTCCCAGCAATCACAGGCACAGTGGCCTTAGCTGCATCTGATCCAAGGACCCCGCTTATGAAATCGTTCTGCATATCGATGACTACTAATGCTTTTCCTGGCATACCGTACTACCTCCTTATGCCGTTCAGAGGAGAGGAGCGAACTGCTTCAGGATCATACCTGTGATCTTAGTCAGCTTCTTCTCATGCCTGATTGTCTCAGGTGTCACTTTACGGCATCTCTCCTTTGTTTCCTCGAAATCTCTCTCTATGTCGTTTATGCATGATGATTCATACATATAGACTCCGCATTCAAAATGATGGTACAGAGACCTGTAGTCAAAGTTTATCGAGCCTACAACTCCTTCTCTCCCATCTGCTGTTATGCTCTTTGCATGCACGAATCCAGGCGTGTATTCATAGATTGAGACGCCTGCGCCCACAAGTGCCTTGTAGTGGGTCTTAGCAAGTGCGTATACGGCTTTCTTATCAGGGATCCCCGGCAGGATTATCTCTACGCTGACGCCTCTTTCCGCTGCGAATGTGAGCGCTGTCTGCATCTCTCCATCGAGAACGAGGTACGGTGTCATTATCCTCACGCTGGATGCTGCCCTGTTGATCA
>CAKQTF010000404.1 GCA_934276695.1 uncultured Spirochaetales bacterium | reverse complement strand
CGCCAGTAGCATTCTCATATTCATCTATGAGGTTCTTCACAAGCGCATCATCACCTGCAAGGAACCTTGCTTTCTCAAGATTCTCCCGTGCTTCGTCCAGATCTCCGTCCATCATGTTAAGCACCGCAAGGTTTGATACCACAGACAGGTTCTCGCTGTCGAGGTCTGCTGCTGTCTCAAGATATGTCTTTGCAAGCTCTCTGTTCCCGCCTTCGAGCTCGCATATCGAGAGCTCATTGTAGATGTCGCTGTTTGATTCCCCGAGCTTCAGGCACTCAAGAAGCGCCTCTTTTGCCTCATCATAGCGCTTTGCGCTTCTCAGAGCCCATCCCTTCATGAAATAGCCATTCCAGACCTTCGGATTTCCTTCTATGAACCTGTCTATTGACTGGAGTGCCTTCTCTGGCATACCAAGCATAATGAAGTCATATGCTTCCTTGAACTTCTCATCATACTCAAGCTGGAGATTGATTTCCTTCAGCACGCGCTTGAGCTCCTGCTTCCGCTCTCCTTCGCTTGCAACCTGCATATAGCGCTCAAGGTATTCCTTTGCCTCTTCGAGGTTGCCCATATAAGCCTCGAATGATGAGAGCTCAGATAGTATTGCCTCATTCTCACCGAATCTTGCAAGACCGTCCTTCAGTGTTGCCTTTGCCCGTGAGAGGTATTCATCCTCTTCATCGTCATTCTTCTTCTCCCTGGCATCGACTGCCATATATGAATAGAGAGTTGCAAGGTTGATGCATGATGCAGACTGCGGCAGGAGATGGTAGACAGCGAGGAATAGCTCCTCTGCGAAGTCGTAGTCCTTCTGCTGCTCCTTAGCTATTGCTGCCTTATTGAGCTCCTCAGGGAGCGCTGGCTCGAGTGCTTCTATGAAGCTCTTGTAATATGCGAAATTCGGATGTGCCTCATCATATGCAATGATCGTGAGCATTCCTGTGATGATGTTCTCAACAGTAAGGTCCTTTGCCTCTAAGCTGCTCTGGCCTTCCGGAATCTGGACCGGAAGCTTCTTCTTCGGGTCAAGCCTGAAATCCCCAAGATCGTTCCTGATGCTCTCAGGCACTGAAATGTATTCAATCTGTCTTAGCTTTTCTTCTCTCATAGTGCATATATAATAACAGCAAATCATGGAAAAGAAAAACCTATAGCCGGCCGCAACTGCTCTTGAACTATTTGTTCAAGGGGGAGTCCTTGTTTGCTCGCTTTCTGTTCCCTGTTTTACCCGGAGGGCAGGAGCAATGCGGCAAAGCTATCCTAGACTCCATCTGTGTGGTTTGCTCCAAGAGGCTTGTGATTGACCGCGCTATAGGCTTCACTAGGATATTATCACATGATTGTTATATAGAGAAGGGGAGTGAAAGAAAAAGGAGTCCTTTCGGACCCCTTTTGCATTACCGGACAACTTCTAGAAGTCATCCCCGAAGAAATCGTCGTCATCATCCTCATCGCCTGAGATTCCGAAATCCTCAGCTGTTGCAATCTCTTCATTTTCAGAAGCATTGAGATTGTCATCGAATGATGTATCGAGATTCTCCATTGAAGAGGCAATAGCC
>CAKQTF010000403.1 GCA_934276695.1 uncultured Spirochaetales bacterium | reverse complement strand
GGATTATCTTCATTGATGAGATAGATAAGATCGCATCACGTGGAAACAACAGCAATACGGATGTCTCAAGAGAAGGTGTTCAGAGAGATATACTCCCTATTGTGGAAGGCACCCAGGTCAGTACGAAGTGGGGTGTTGTCGATACAACGAATATACTCTTCATCGCAGCTGGCGCTTTCTCTCTGTCGAAGCCTTCAGATCTTATTCCAGAGCTTCAGGGGCGTTTTCCTCTCAGGGTGGAGCTGAGTGATCTGACTGCTGATGATTTCTATAAGATCCTTACTGAACCGCACAATGCAATCACTAAGCAGTATAAGGCACTGCTGTCTACAGAAGGCGTTGAGCTTGAATTCAATGATGAGGCGTTAAGGGAGATTGCATCTATTGCCTATAATGTGAATAAGACAAATGATAATATCGGGGCCCGAAGGCTTCATACAGTCATGGAGAAGCTGCTTGAGGAAGTTGCATTCTCTGCAGATGAATGCTCAGGACAGACAATAAGCATCACAAAAGAGTATGTGAAGGAAAGACTCGGGGATATAATAGAGAATCAGGACCTTACGAGGTATATCCTATAATGCAGTATGTCACTATTGTTGATGATACATATGAGAATGCCGTAAAGAAGGCCAGGTCACAATATGGTGAAAGCATACGCATACATTCCAGGCGTGATTTCACTACAAATGGAGGACTATTCTCGAGAAGGATGAAGCGATGCGAGATCACATGCTATTTCTCAGATGATAAGATCCCTGCAGGGCAGAAGGAATCTGCCAGGGACATAAGGGAATTTGAGAAAGAAGCAAGGACTCCTGATCCTGAAACGCTTTCAGATGAGGACCGACTCAATACCGAGATCCACAGATCCAGTCCTGGGGCCGAGAAGGCTTCTGAGCTTCTTGACAGGAATCACATAACAGGCCCGCTTAAGAATGCACTTCTCTCCGGATTCTCTGCTCCTGATGAAAGGGTTGCAGAGGAACTTGGGGAAAGCATACTGAAGTCTGTCTCAATTGATTATAGGCTCCAGGTCCATCCTTCGCATTTCATGGTATTCATAGGACCGACTGGAACAGGCAAGACAACAACGCTTGCAAAGGTTGCATACCTATATAAAAAGGAAGATAAGAGGGTAGCTATAATCACTCTTGACAGCTACAGAGTCGGAGCATTTGAGCAGATACGGGCTTTTGGTGATGCTTTCTCAATTCCAGTAGAGCTTGTAAGAGCTGAGGATGAGTTCATAAGATGCATAGAGAAGTATTCATGGTACGATCTTATCCTTGTTGATACAATGGGACTATCCCACAAGGACATCGAGTTGAATCTCCGGCTGAAAGGACTGACTGCACAGCTGAATGGATCTGATAAGAGCTTTATCCTCACAGTCTCGCCTTCAATGAAGGAAGAGGATCTGCTGAATCATTATATGCGTTACAGGGAATTCAATCCGAATGCCCTTGCTGTGACAAAGATGGATGAGACGGAGACAATCGGCAATGTGCTTTCATTTGCCTATAGGACAGGTCTTCCGCTTCTGTACCTCACAGATGGGCAGA
>CAKQTF010000402.1 GCA_934276695.1 uncultured Spirochaetales bacterium | reverse complement strand
AGGCGATAAGAAGGTGATGGATGTGGCTACAGGCTCTGGCCCTATTTATGCATCACTGCGCTGCATCGAGAAGATAATCCGTCATCCGTTTGCTCTTGAGGAATACAGCCTCAATGCTGTGACTGAGCATAAGGATGCTCTTGGAGAGGCTCTTGTGAAGATATCTGATCAGAGAGGTGTGTTCAGGGGACGCGGCGTATCAACTGATGTGATAGAGGCATCCATCATATCATGTCTTGCCGCTGTGAATAAGATGCTTGATGAGGCTTCCACATCGATTGCGGGCGGAGTTGCTGCTCAGGCGATGTCATTTGAGAATGATATGCTCATGGGCCATACTGATAAGGAGATTAACAGCTGATGGGATCAACAATCACAGAGAAGATATTAGCAAAGGCCGCAGGGCTTCCGAGTGTCCATCCGGGACAGCTTATCATGGCTGATCTCTCAATGGTGCTCGGAAATGATATAACAAGCCCCGTAGCCATAAGGGAATTCCCGAAGTTCGGCAAGTCCAGTGTCTTTGATAAATCAAGGATAGCGCTTGTTCCTGACCACTTCACTCCTAACAAGGATATAAAGGCCGCAGAGCAGTGCGCATGCGTCAGGGCTTTTGCGAAGAAGGAAGGCATCGAGAATTACTTCGAGGTCGGAAGAGTAGGCATTGAGCATGCGCTTCTTCCAGAGAAGGGTCTTGTCACAGCAGGTGATGTTGTCATCGGTGCTGATTCCCATACATGCACATACGGTGCTCTTGGCGCTTTCTCAACAGGTGTGGGATCAACTGATATGGCAGCCGGAATGGCTATTGGCAAGTGCTGGTTCAAGGTCCCATCCTCCATAAAGTTCTGCCTCCATGGCTCATTCCGGAAATATGTGTCAGGAAAGGACCTGATACTGCATATAATCGGGATGATCGGAGTTGATGGTGCTCTTTATAAATCAATGGAGTTCGCAGGTGATGGTATCTCCTCACTTTCCATGGATGACAGGTTCACTGTTGCGAATATGGCAATTGAGGCAGGTGCAAAGAATGGCATATTCCCTGTTGATGAGAAGACCATCAGGTATCTTAATGAGGCTGGTGCTAAGGCGCCTCAGATCTTCGTAAGCGACGATGATGCTGAGTATGATGCTGTCTATGACATCGACCTCTCAGAGATCCGTCCAACAGTCAGCTTCCCGCATCTTCCTGAGAATACGCATCTTGCAGAGGAGTCCGGATCGGTTAAGATCGATCAGGTTGTCATCGGCTCATGCACTAATGGCCGCCTTTCTGACCTGAGGGCTGCAGCTGAGGTCCTTAAAGGACGAAGAGTGCATGATGATGTGAGATGCATTGTGATCCCTGCAACCCAGAAGATATGGAAAGAGGCAATGAATGAGGGGCTGTTCGAGATCTTCATCGATGCCGGGTGCGTTGTCTCGACACCTACATGCGGTCCATGCCTCGGCGGATATATGGGCATTCTCTCAGAAGGTGAGAGATGTGTTTCCACAACGAACAGGAATTTTGTTGGAAGGATGGGCCATGTGAAGAGCGAGGTCTATCTGGCATCCCCATACAC
>CAKQTF010000401.1 GCA_934276695.1 uncultured Spirochaetales bacterium | reverse complement strand
CTTCAATCCCGATCAGGTGCTTTATGCCATAGCTTGCCGCGATGAGCCCAATCGTCCCAGTGCCGCAGTAAGCATCGATGACAGTATCCTCAGGCCTGAGCTGTGCCATGTTCATAGCAATCCTGTAAAGCGTCTCTGTCATCTCAGGATTCACCTGATAGAATGAGACTGATGAGATCCTGAACTCAAGCCCGCAGAGCTTATCTGTTATATAGCCCTTTCCATACAGCACTGACACTTCAGGATTCTCAGGGATGACCATGCTTGTCTTCTCCCTGTTGATTATCTCCGTGATCGTGACAATGCCTGGATGCTTCTGATGAAGCGCAGACACAAAATCCGCCTTATGAGGGAAATCCTTTTCCCCTGTCACGAGAGTGACCATCATCTCCTCTGTATTATAGCCAAGCCTGATCAGTATATGACGCAGAGCACCCCTCTGCTCATCCTCATCATAAGCAGAGATGCCGAAGCGGTTTGCAAGCTGCCTCACTGTCTGGAGAATCGCAGTTGCCCTTCCATCCTCAAGTATGCATGACCTCACAGGAATGAGCTTATGCGTTCCGCGCCTGTAAATGCCAGTCGTGAACCTGCCATCCCTGTCATAGCCGCATACAGCCTGGACCTTTGTGCGGTATCCCATAGTGTGCTCAGCCCTTACAACAGGATAGACCTCCCCGAAGTGTGAGAGTATCTTCACTTCCCTGAGGTATTTCGCAAGGATCTCATCATCATAGGATTCATTGACATATTCGCATCCGCCGCATTTCCCGGCTAAAGGACAGTATCTGTTTCTTCTCATAGCGTATCAATTATCTGAAAAAGGAAGAGGCACTTCAAGTATTCAGGGCTATGTTCATCCTCTGATCAGCGCCCAGATGAACCTTGAGAGCTCAGATGCTACTTCAAGCCTCTCACTGCGGCTTCTTGAAGCCAGCACTCTGACTGATGATGCAATTGCACCTGGCCGGATCAGCTCGGGGATGCGGTCAGCGCCTGATGATAGGACTGAGAATATGAAATCAATGACAGCCTCCCGCTCTTCCCTGCTCACGCTCTTAAGATAGCCTCTCACAGCAGACGAAAGATGCCTTGAATGGGCATCTGTGCTATCGAGATAGACAAAATCATCCCCATCGGCCTGCCATGAGTATATCAGATGCTGTAAAAGCCCTATGGAATCGGACTTCACGACATGGCATTCCTCCGTTCTCTCAAACAGCATGCCTATTACGGATGACTGCGGCACATATGTGCATATCCTCGGAACAATCCTCTTATAGCCATCGCTTCCAATGAATGCCTCAGAGAACCCAGGGCCATCATCTGAGTAAATCCTGGTTATCCTATCACTGACCCGCTCTGATGCGGATGCTGAAGCGTAGACAGCAATGTTGCCTCCCTTGCTGTGGCCGCCGAGCATAATAGGACAGTCCAGGAATGCTGCAGTGAGCTCAAGATAAGAGGCTGCATCACGCTGGCTTGGGATCTCATCGGAGAAGGACATCTCAAAATCCTCCCTCCAGCCGGAGATCGTATCATCAGTGCCCCTGTACGATATGAATGCTGTCC
>CAKQTF010000400.1 GCA_934276695.1 uncultured Spirochaetales bacterium | reverse complement strand
GACTATCAAAAGGTGTACCTGGCTCATTAAAGCCAATATGCCCATTACTTCCGATTCCTAGGATTTGCAGGTCAATGGCATGTTGTGCCAAGACGTCATCATAATCCTTAGCCGCCTGCTCCAAGTCCTCAGCCATGCCGTCAGGCAAGAAGCTCTCCTTAAATGGCTTGGCATCAAAGAGTTGAGCCTTCATAAAGGCATGGTAGCTCTGCTCATGGTCTGGTGCTAGTCCGACATACTCATCCAAATTGACGCTGTAAAGTTCCGAAAAATCCACGTCGCTTTCAACCATCTCTTGGTAAAGAGCGATAGGTGAACTACCTGTCGCCAAGCCCAAAGTTTGAGCACCCGCTGCAAGGCTCTCTTTAAGAAGGTCAAAGGCAACTTTGCCTCCCTCAACTTGATTCTTAACTAAAATCTTTTTCATTCTATTCACCTCGATATTGGTATATACCATTTTTCTTTATTATCTCTTTTTTTAACCTTTTTGTCAAGCGCTTTCACTCAACTCCTTTAATGACTGTCATCCTATATCGTGCTATAATAAAAAGGCTGAAAATTTTTAAACGAGGAAAGAAATGAATACAAACGATTTTGATTTTGAACTACCAGAGGAACTGATTGCCCAAACTCCATTGGAACAACGTGACGCCTCTAAACTCTTGGTCATTGATCCTGTAACCAAGGAAATGACTGATACCCACTTCGACCACATCATTGACCAGCTTAACCCTGGCGATGCCTTGGTCATGAACAATACGCGCGTGCTTCCTGCCCGCCTCTATGGTGAAAAGCCTGATACCCACGGCCATGTGGAATTTCTCCTTTTAAAAAATACCCAAGGGGATCAATGGGAAGTTTTAGCCAAACCAGCCAAACGCCTTAAAGTAGGTGCTAAAGTTAGTTTTGGTGATGGACGCTTGACCGCCACTGTTACTGAGGAACTAGATCACGGTGGCCGTATCGTAGAATTTAGCTACGACGGTATCTTCCTTGAAGTTTTGGAAAGCTTGGGCGAGATGCCATTGCCACCTTATATCCATGAAAAATTGGAAGACCGCGACCGTTACCAAACAGTCTATGCTAAGGAAAATGGCTCTGCCGCTGCTCCAACTGCTGGCCTCCATTTCACTCCTGAATTACTTCAAAAGATTGAAGCTAAAGGCGTAAAATTGGTCTACCTCACCCTTCACGTTGGACTGGGAACCTTCCGACCTGTTTCTGTCGATAATGTCGACGAACATGAGATGCACTCAGAATTTTACACCCTCAGCCAAGACGCTGCCGATACACTCAATAGTGTCAAAGCTGCTGGAGGACGCATCATTGCTGTGGGAACAACCTCTATCCGAACACTGGAAACTATCGGCAATAAATACGATGGTCAACTCCAAGCCGACTCCGGCTGGACCAATATCTTTATCAAACCAGGCTATCAATTCACAGTCGTAGATGCCTTCTCAACCAACTTCCACCTTCCAAAATCAACCTTGGTGATGTTGGTTTCAGCCTTTGCTGGCCGTGAATTCGTTCTTGATGCCTATAAACACGCCGTCCAAGAACGAATTCACGGCCAGCAAAGGCTGAAAC
>CAKQTF010000399.1 GCA_934276695.1 uncultured Spirochaetales bacterium | reverse complement strand
AAGCTCTGAATAGCTATACACCCTCTCATGCCGTGCCACATCTGCCCCAGCAGCTATGATCACGGCTGCAATCCCCATTGAGAGAAGCGGCAGCAGCAGTCCTGCTGTACCATAAGGGACAAAGTAGACTGCTGCAAATGCGCCTGAGATCATCGAGGGCCCTACAAGAGCCCCGAACCATACAGATGCCACAGGAAGCGCAACCGAAAGAGAACCCCGCCTATCCATCACGCAGCCTTTATCTGTTCCATTCCTTGTTTCTTGTCGCAGCGACACCTGCGATCACAAGGACTATCCCGATGGCAAGAGCAATCGATGCTGAGATCATTCCGCCGTAGTAATTTCCTGTTGAATCCTTCAGTGTTGCATATACATTCGATGAGAACATCGATGTAAGAGTGCCGATTGAGCATATATAGCCATAGATCTGGGCAAAGTACTTCTTCCCAAGGATTGTCTTCACGACGAACGGGATCGCAATGGACATCGTTGCAAATCCGAATCCGAAGAGGAATGCGCCGATGAAGCCATAAGCGACAGCACCTGAGTGAGAGCCAAGGATCAGCACTATGATTCCGAGGATCATCGAACCGCATCCGATGCCATAAGAGCCTGCGCAGCCCAGCCTGTCATTTACAGTGCCGAGGATGATCTTGCCGCATACAGCACCGATCATGAGAATCGATGAGAGATAGCCTGCCTGCACAATCGAGAATGAATACTGCGTCCTTGCGAATGTAGTTGCCTGTGTCTGGAAGTTGGAGCCGAAGAAGCACACGACGACTGCGATTGCAACCATCCAGAAATACGGGGTCCTGAGAGACTCTGAGAATGACATGCCCTTCAGCTCCTCTGAAGATGAAGACTTCGCAGAAGCTGCAGCCTCGTCTTCTCCGAATGCGCACTCGCCTTTCTTCTTATCCGGAGCATACCGCAGTCCGAATATGGCAAAAAGGAGGCCGACAGCACATGCGATCAGAGCAAGAACCCTCATAGCGGACTGCCATCCCATTCCCTGGATCATGTTACCAGCGACAGCACCGAACAGGGCACCTCCGAGATTTGAGAATGCAAGCACTACGCCGAGAATCGATCCTGTGTTCTTCTTGAACCAGTTGTTGATCAGGATCGGCCCCATCAGGTATGTGATGAATGAGAAGCCAAGCCCGATGAAGAATCCAGAGAAGAGCCAGCCGACAAAGCTTGAGTAGAATGAGATAGCAGCGAAGCCGAGCGTTGCAAGAATGACTGCAGCACTGACGCAGATGCGTGCATCCACCTTAGAGAAGATCTTTCTTGCCACAGGCTGGAAGACAGCCATTGTGCCTGTCATGATCGTGAAATAGAAAGCCAGCTTAGACATCGCTCCAGTCTCTGGATAGACAGCATTGAACTGTGTCATGAACAGTGCAATCGTATTGGCTACAATGCCTGAGACGACAAACAGGATCGCAGCAACAGATACAGCAACGATCCACGCACGAGATGTTTTCTTCATAAGAATCCTCCGATGATATCCCATCAATATTAAGTAGTTTTATATCGATAAAATTTAATCTAATAGTAGCATCAGGCATATCAGAGCACCATATGCAGAAA
>CAKQTF010000398.1 GCA_934276695.1 uncultured Spirochaetales bacterium | reverse complement strand
CTCCGATTGTGTCTCCTGTCTGTGAGAACCTGAATCCGATTATGACACCTATATCCCCGGCTTTCAGCTCCTGCAGATCTGTCTCCCTGTCTGCATGCATCCTCACAAGCCTGTTTATTCTCTCTTTCTTTCCTTTTGAGATATTGTATACAGATACTCCTTTTTTCAGTGTGCCAGAGTACACCCTTACAAAGCACATAGGTCCGGCCTGCGGATCAACCTGGATTTTGAAGATCAGTGCCTCAAGCGGGCCCGATGGATCATTGCTGAATTTCTCCTTCTTTCCGTTCTTTGCGTTCTCAGCTTCAACCGGAGGAATGTCAGAAGGTGAGGGCAGCAGGCTGACAACTCCGTCTAAAAGAGTCTGCACACCTATGTTCTTCAGTGATGATCCGACAAATACAGGAAGAAGTGATCTGCTGAGTGTGCAGTCCCGCAGTGTCTTCATTATCAGGTCTTCTGGAATTTCCTTACCGTCAAAATACAGCTCTGTGATCTCATCTGAAAATGATGCTGTGCTGTCAATCAGCCTGTCATACCATTCGTCTCTTTTTGCCTGGTACTCCTCTGGCACGTTGTTCTCTGTTATTGATGCTCCATCATCATCTGCGGAGAATGTGAGATACTTATTATGGATGATATCGATGACGCCAGAGAAAGAGCTTTCTGATCCAACGGGGATGAACAGAGGAACAGGGTTTGCGGAAAGCTTTTTCCTCATCTGCTCGATTACCCTGTAGAAGTCTGCGCCCATCCTGTCCATCTTGTTGACGAATGCGATGCGTGGAACGTTATATGTATCTGCCTGTCTCCATACTGTCTCTGTCTGAGGTTCCACTCCTCCGACTGCGCAGAAGACACCTATGGCTCCGTCCAGGACTCTGAGTGAACGCTCAACCTCTGCAGTGAAATCAACATGCCCCGGTGTATCGATTATGTTGATCTGATGGCCTTTCCAGTAGCATGTCGTCGCAGCAGAGGTTATAGTTATTCCCCTGTCCTGTTCCTGCTGCATCCAGTCCATCGTTGCTTCGCCGTTATCGACTTCCCCGATCCTATGATTCTCTCCTGTGTAAAACAGTATTCTTTCAGTTGTTGTTGTCTTCCCTGCATCAATATGGGCCATTATGCCTATATTTCGTATCTGATTGTCTTCCATAAGGCAAAAGATACCATACTTTCAGTTCGAATGACAATTTGGCTGCTGTTCTGTTTTGAGATGGAGAAGATGTATGTGCATAGCTATCCATATATGCATCATGTCCCGGTTTTGCCTGATTCCAAAAGGTTATATCCGGTCTGTCAGTAAAAACCAGGAGCTCATTCTCCTATGCACATCTCCTGGCTTTAGATCCGATATTCGGGCTATCTGATTATTCCTTCCATCTTAATGCCCTCATTGCATTCATGACTGCGGCCAGGGCAACACCTGTATCAGCAACCACAGCAAGCCACATATTTGCGGTTCCAAGCAATGCCAGGATGAATACAGCAGCTTTGACTGCAAGGGAGATTATTATATTCTCCTTAACAACATTCTCGGTTTTCTTTGCGATTCTGACTGCTGTCGGTATTTTCCTGAGATCATCATTCATTATCAC
>CAKQTF010000397.1 GCA_934276695.1 uncultured Spirochaetales bacterium | reverse complement strand
GAATCCCTTTTCCCTGGATGGATCCGGAATCCGGTTCACACCGACATCTATGACCGTGGCACCATCTTTCACATAGCTGGAATCAATTGTGCCAGGACATCCAGTTGCAACTATCACTATATCAGCAGAAGAAGTATGTGCCCTGAGATCTGCAGTCTTTGAATTGCACACCGTCACAGTTGCATCAGAGCCTTTCTGCATCAGCAGCATAGCCATAGGCTTTCCGACAATATTAGAACGTCCAATCACAACTGCATCCTTGCCTTCCGTCTTTATCCCATAATATTGCAGCATACGCATTATCCCAAGAGGAGTACATGGGACAAAACAGTCGGTGCCTATGCAAAGGCGTCCGATATTGATATCGGTGAAGCCATCAACATCCTTTTCCGGAGAGATCCTTTCTATGATTCTCTTCTCAGACAGGTGAGCAGGAAGAGGAAGCTGAACCAGAATGCCATCAATACGGTCATCCTCATTCAGCCTATCAATAAGCTCAAGCAGCTCTTTCTCCTTGCAATCTTCACAAAGATTAAACTGAAAATGCAGAAAGCCAAGACGGGATGCGACTTCGGTCTTCTTTGCCACATAAGTCATGCTAGCAGGGTTCTCACCAACAAGAACAACAGCTAGCCCCGGCGGATTATTTCCTTTTTTTATAAACATTTGAGTGTCATTATATATCTTATTCAGATAGTACTCTGATACTTCTTTGCCACGCAGTTTTCTCATACCCTATCACTTATACCCTAAAACAGAATGAGTAACAACATCACTTTGATTATTAATCCTAATTCGAATATACTTTTCAAAGGAGCATTTATGAGAAAAAGAATAATTCTACCCCTGATTATGTCAGCTCTCTTTGTTTTTTCAATAACAGCTGAACCTTATTACGATGCAGGTAGCCAGATGTTCAGCATTTCCGTAGGAACAAATGTGCCTCTGTCCCTTTCGACATTCGAGGAAGATGGAATGAAAACAGGATTCGGACCTGGTTTTGGTGAAGGCAAAGCTAATCAGACAATGGGGGGATTCGGTTCCATTGATTATGAGATCTTCCTTAATCCATATTTCTCTTTAGGGGCTGAGATCGGATATCAGTTCAATTTCACACCAAGCAAGAGAATTGCAACAAATGTGCCGATTTACCTGAAAATGACCGTTGTGCCTGTCCAGACAGGAAAACTGGACATTCCAATATCCCTAGGTCTTGGCTTTGACTATCTAAGTTTCAATAGTTCATCAAAATTCACATTAAGCTCATCTCTCAATATCGGCTTAAAGTATTTTATCACTGATGAATGGGGAATCGGCATCAACAGCGGGATAACATTCACTCCAGAACTATATTCCGAGAAGACAAAGAATTCTATTTTCACGTACATACCGCTCAATGCGGTTGTCACATACAGGCATTAAGGAACTGACTATGAGAAAAAGAACAGCAATAATCTCTATACTATTGATAATGGCTCTATGTATTTCGTGCAACCTTGATAATACACAGGGAATAGGCTCAATGGTCATGAATGATCAGTATGAGGAAAGCTTCAGAAGCATGGCTGTAATCGGAATCTCAAGTGACAGCAATTCACTGTAC
>CAKQTF010000396.1 GCA_934276695.1 uncultured Spirochaetales bacterium | reverse complement strand
GTATGCTCCGATGCTGATATCCATGGACGCATAATCTCGGATGCAGGCCGGGGAAGATATCTGGTAGCTCTTGAGAATGGACTGAGAATGGAAATCCAGGGCAGGATGATCCGTTTAGCTGATAAGGTGCCTGCAAAAGCAGAAGTCGCACATTACGATATATCCCGGAAGGCAGTTTATGAAATGGATGTCAGAGGCCTTACGCTTGCTGAGGCAATAAGCCGTGTAGATTCACAGATAGAAGCTGCTGTGTTCAGGAATCTTTCATCCTTTTCCATAATCCATGGATATGGAGATGGGATACTCTCAAGAGGAATTCATTCATATCTGAAGAAATGCCCAGAGGTTGAGGATTATAGGTTTGCTCTTCCTGAGGATGGAGGGATGGGCAAGACATACGTCAGGCTGAAGTCCTAGCTTCCATCAGATTCAGAGCTAAGCTGTGAAATGACCACCGCACAGAATAGGATGATGCACCCTGTTATCTCTTCTGCGCTCATCCTTTCCCCGAGGATCAGCGCTCCTCCTATCAGTGCCCATACGCTTTCAAGGGATAATGCAAGTGTAGCAGGGGCTGCATCAACATGCTTCTGTGCAATTACCTGAAGCGTATATGCTACGCCGCATGAGAATATCCCTGCATAGAGAATTCCCGTCCAGGCAGAGAGAATGGAGCTTATATCAGGGGGTTCGAATAGAATCATTCCTGCCGAACATATTATTCCTGCGATGGCATACTGTCCGCATGACAGCTCTATCCCATTCAGTTTCCGGCCGAATCTTTCAACAGAGAGAATATGCATCGCGAACAGGAGCGCTGAGGCAAGTACCAGCATATCGCCTTTAATCGCAGCCTTACCAGACTCATCTGCAGATAATAAGTATGCACCGAGCACGCCTGCTAAGATGCAGAGCCATGTTCTTCTGCTTATTCTCTTGCCATTCAGCATCGACAATAAAGGGACAAACAGCATGTAAAGGGAAGTGATGAATCCGGCTTTCCCACTGCCTGTACCTTCCTTTATTCCCTGCTGCTGGAGCATGGAAGCAGCCGAAAGAAAGACTCCGCATACCAGGCTTCCGATGAGCAGATTCCTGAGATACTGATGATCAGATATGCTTTTCCTCAGGCTCTTTACTGCTATTGGCAGCAGAACCATGGCACCGATCAGGAACCGGATTCCATTGAATGTGAATGATCCGATATCATCTGCTGCTGCAGACTGCGCTACGAATGCTAGTCCCCATATAAGGCTTGTGAGCAGCAGTAGCATGATTGCATGTTTCTTTTTCATATGGATCAATGATACAATTATCTTCATTCTTATAGAATCGGAGTGATATGCTTTTTCCATAAACTGGCTTCATTCCAGAGACATTGTGCGAGGGAGGTGTTTTCCTATGTCAGATTATATGAATGGGACAGGTATACAGTATCATCTGCATATACAGAAAGGTGATGTCGGCCGTTATGTGATCATGCCAGGGGATCCTAAGCGGGTTCCGTTGATTGCCCAGTATCTTGATAATCCGGAATTTGTTGCTGATAACCGTGAGTTTGTCACTTATACAGGCTATCTTGATGGAGAGAAGGTATCTGTTGTAAGCACA
>CAKQTF010000395.1 GCA_934276695.1 uncultured Spirochaetales bacterium | reverse complement strand
CCATTATACGCCAATGGTCACTGCTGCTTATTATCTTGTGAGGGCTGATCTGCCGTATATCATCAATTATGTCATTGTGATTGCTGCAGGGCTTCTTGGCTCTATTGTGCTTTATGAGGCTGTTGGCAGGATACCTGTATACCGCTATGCTGTCCTTGGGATAAGAGGAAAAGGCTCATTTCACAAAAATAGCAATTAAGGCTATTATTATAGCTGATGAAAGATGGATTTACCAAAGTTGCGGCAGCAACTCCTGCTATTAGTGTTGCGGATGTCAGATCGAATACTGATGAGATAATACGCTTATATGAGGAAGCTGTGGATAGGAAGGCCGATGTGCTTGTCTTCCCAGAGCTTGCTCTGACCGGATATACAGCATCGGATCTGTTTTTCCAGAGCCTGCTGCTTGAAGAGGCATTGAATGGTCTTGATAGGATACGGAAAGCCACTCTCTCATCCAGCATGCTTGTATTCGTCGGCCTTCCTTTCAGATGGGACTGCAAGCTTTACAACACAGCAGCTGTCCTGCATCATGGACGGCTCCTTGCGCTTGTTGCAAAGAAGAATCTGCCAAACTATGGTGAATTCTATGAAAGGCGATGGTTCACACCATGCCCGGATGAGAATATATATGTGGATGCTCTGGGGGAGCGGGAGATCCCTCTTGGCAGCCGGATCCTGTTCAAGGCTTCGGTGCCTGAGACGCTTACTGTTGCGGCTGAGATCTGCGAGGACCTATGGGTCCCTGAGCCTCCAAGCATCAGTCATGCACTCAATGGTGCGACTCTTATAGTCAACCTCTCAGCATCAGATGAGCTGATAGGGAAGGAAGAGTACAGGAAATCCCTGATCTCATCCCATTCATCAAAGCTCATCTCTGCATATGTCTATGCAGATGCAGGGGAAGGCGAATCCACAACAGATATGGTATTCACAGGCTCTGATATAATCGCAGAGAACGGTACCATACTTGCATCCTCCAATTTCAGCAGCGGGACACTCACGGTAAGCGAGATCGATACTGACCGTCTGGCCTATGAGAGAAGCCGTGTGAGCACTTATCCTGATCAGACTGCTGTAGATTCTGTCTATGATGTGATAGAGTATGATGCGGAGATGAGGGAAACAGAGCTCACAAGACTGTATCCTCAGCACCCGTTTGTTCCGGATGATGCTTCAGAGCGGGCTGCCAGATGCGAGCGCATACTAACGCTTCAGGCACTGGGGCTTAAGAGGAGGATCTCCCATACAAAGGCCAGGTGTGCCGTGATCGGGCTTTCCGGTGGACTGGACTCCACGCTTGCGCTGCTTGTGGCTGTCAGGGCCTTTGATATGCTTTCGAGGTCAAGGAAGGACATAATAGCTGTGACTATGCCGTGCTTCGGGACGACTGCACGGACAAAGAGCAATGCAGAGCTTCTTGCCTCTGCTCTTGGCGTTTCATTCATGGATATTGATATCACAAAGAGCGTTCTGCAGCATTTTGAGGATATAGGGCAGAGCACTGGTGACCTTTCTGTGACATATGAGAACTGCCAGGCCAGGGAGAGGACTCAGGTCCTGATGGACATAGCGAATAAGAACGGAGGGCTTGTGATAGGAACAGGCGACCTCTCAG
>CAKQTF010000394.1 GCA_934276695.1 uncultured Spirochaetales bacterium | reverse complement strand
CTGCCATCGGCTGTGAACAGATTCACTTTGCGCGTATTTATCGTAAGCCTGATCTCTGATCCCGGTTCGATGATCGAATCTATTGAGGATTCCTGTATGATCTCTGCATCCTCACCTGTTGATAGAGTCACGAAATAATGTGTATTAAGGCCAAGGAACACACAGCTTCGGACTGTAGCAGAGATTCCATCTCCATCCTCGGAGAGACGGAACTCCTCCGGTCTGACAGATATAACGATATCACGGTCATTTCTGTATCTGCTCTGCACACCCTTTATCTCCGTCCTGTATCCGGATTCAGTGACTATGTATGCAAGGCCTTTATCAATCTCAAGCCTTCCCTTAAGCACATTGGTCCTGCCGATGAATGTAGCAACGAAAAGATTCGCAGGACGCTGATAGATATTCTTAGGTGTTCCGATATGCTGTATGACACCGCCATTCATGACTGCAATGCGGTCAGAGACGGCCATTGCCTCTTCCTGGTCATGCGTGACATACACTGTCGTGATTCCGACCTTGTTCTGGATTTCCTTTATCACAGTCCTCATCTCAACGCGCAGCTTTGCATCAAGGTTGGAAAGCGGCTCATCCATGAGAAGGACATCAGGCGTTATCGCAAGCGCTCTTGCAAGCGCGACTCTCTGCTGCTGTCCGCCTGAAAGACGCTCAGGAAGCCTGTCCGCATACTCATCAACATGCATCAGGCGCATGAATTTCTCAGCCTGCGCTCTTACCTCATCCTTCGGCAGCTTCCTGTTTTTCAGACCGAACTCGACATTCTTCCTCACAGTGAGATTTGGGAATATTGCATAGTTCTGGAATACCATGCCGATGTTCCTCTTTGCCGGATCTATATCATTGATCCTGGTATCATTGAAATAGAAGTCACCGCCCTCTATAGAGTTGAATCCGGCAATCATCCTCAGGAGAGTTGTCTTTCCGCAGCCGGATGGTCCAAGCAGGGTAAAGAACTCCCCTTCCTTAACGTACAGGTCCAGATCAGGGATTATGACATTATCCCCATATTTCTTCACAGCATGTCTGATGCTGATATTCTTTCTCATGTGTTCTCCTTTTTCGATACTATATAGATTACATCGAGAACACAGATTGTCAAACTTTTTGTTAATGTTTTGTTGATTTATGTTCGAAAACTAATCAATCCGATCATTCTTAACCTGAATCACTTCAACATTCAGGTCATTAAACAGCCTAACATAAGAATCAGGTATGCCATCATCCGTGATAATGGCATCAATATCAGATAGATTGCCGACAACAGCGCTTTTGGCCTTATCGAACTTAGAGCTGTCAGCAAGGAGGACAACCTTCTTTGACTGCTTTATTATCCTGCTGCATAGAGTTGCTGTCTGATGATAGAAATTCGTGAGTCCGAATTCTGATGAGATTCCAGCAACACCTATGAATGCTATATCAGCACAGTATTTTGATATCTCAAGCTCTGTCTCAACACCAAGGAATGCATGGTTGTCCCTCTTTAGCTCCCCTCCGACTGAAAAGACTGTTATCGAAGGATATTTCTCAAGCTCATTGAGCACAGGAAGTGAGCAGGAGACAACGGAAATGCTGTTCTTTCCCTCAAGATGCTTAGCAACC
>CAKQTF010000393.1 GCA_934276695.1 uncultured Spirochaetales bacterium | reverse complement strand
CATATAGAGAGAATGAGCCTACAGAGAAACCTGCGTCAAAGAACCTGAGCTCATCCACGCGCATTGCTGTATTCGCACGGTATCCTGTCCCAGCTTCTGCGCTCCAGGAAACAGCGCCGATTGAAGGAATGATGAGAATGAGTATCTGGATCCATAAAATCTTCTTCATCAATATGCAAGTTTATTGACTTTGGGAAAACAAAGCAATGACGATGTCGTCTGTAATCCAGCGGATGTCCAGACGGCATTTACAGTCACTCTTCGTTATCTATGAATCCAACCATATCCGAGATTGATGCTCCGGGAGCAACCATAGGAAGCACCTTATCATCAATCGGGATCTCAGCATCTATGACAACAGCCTCGTTAAGGCCGACAGCTTCCCTCAGGACAGCCTCTGCATCATCGTCCTTCCCAAGCCTTATCCCCTTTATGCCATAGGCATTAGCAAGCATCACCCAGTCAAGCGGGGTATCGAGCGTAGTCTCTGAATAGTGCTTATCATAGAACAGTGTCTGCCACTGCCTCACCATGCCAAGCGCATGGTTGTTGAGAATCAGTATGATCACAGGAAGGTTATAACGCCTTATCGTTGCAAGCTCATTGCAGTTCATTCTGAAGGAGCCATCACCTGCGACATTCACAACCCTGTAATCCGGGAATGCCTTCTGAGCCCCGATCGCAGCACCTGTGCCATATCCCATCGTCCCAAGACCGCCGCTGGTGAGAAACCTCCGCGGCTTTATATCTCGCAGGAACTGCGCTGCCCACATCTGGTTCTGACCAACTTCGGTTGTGATTATATGATTCTCAGGAAGGGCCTTCTCAAGTGCCTCAAGCACTTCCTTAGCTCTTCTTGCCTCAGTCGGGACCTTGACAGGATATCTTTCCCTAAGGCCTGCGACTGTGCTCATCCACTCATCGTGATGCAGCTGCGGGAGCAGCTTCATGAGCTCAGAGAGCGCATCCCTGACATCCGCTATCACATGGACCTGTGTGTTTATGTTCTTGTTGAACTCTGCTGGATCCACGTCTATCTGGATGATTCTCGCCTGATTCGCGAATGTGGATGACTTCGATATCACCCTGTCAGAGAACCTCGCACCGACCGTGATCAGAAGATCACAGCTGTTTATCGTAAGATTAGACAGCCTTGTGCCATGCATTCCGATCATTCCTGTATACCTTGGATCCTGGCTGTCCATAGCGCCAAGTCCCATCAGAGAAGATCCGACAGGGCTGTCGATGTGAGAAGCAAAATCACGGAGTAGAGATGATGCATCACCTCTGATGACTCCGCCTCCGACATATATCATCGGGCGCTCTGAGCGCTTTATGAGATCTGCTGCCTTCTCAAGATCAGACCTTCTCATCCTCGGGCTATCAGACACTGCCTCCGAAAGCGCTGCCGGCTCATATTCAAAGCTCTCTGTCTGGATATTCTTCGGGACATCAACAAGAACAGGGCCCGGACGGCCTTCCTTTGCAATGTGGAATGCCTCCCTAAGCGTGGAAGCTAGATCCTTTATGTCCTTGATTATGAAATTATGCTTTGTTATAGGGATAGTCACGCCTGTTATATCCACTTCCTGGAATGAATCCTTTCCAAGAAGCGTTACAG
>CAKQTF010000392.1 GCA_934276695.1 uncultured Spirochaetales bacterium | reverse complement strand
AGATACTCACTCGCTTCATCAAGCTTCTCCCTATTCTCCTTCAGCAGTGCCACAGCCTTCTTATGCTGAGCATCAATGATCTCTCTTACCTTTCTGTCAATCTGAGTCCTTGTCTCAGGAGAGCATGCAGAGCTTGTATCTCCGCCAAGATACTGATTATCAACAGTTTCAAGAGCAACGAATCCAAACTCATCAGTCATGCCATACTGTGTGATCATAGCCTTTGCGATCTTCGTTGCCTGCTCTATGTCATTTGAAGCACCAGTGGTCACGGACCCGAATACAACCTCTTCTGCAGCACGTCCGCCTGTGATGGTTGCAATCTTATTCTCAAGCTCAGTCTTGCTGTACAGATAATGATTGCCCTCTTCAACCTGCATTGTATAACCAAGAGCACCAGATGTTCTCGGAACTATTGTTATCTTCTGCACAGGAGCAGAATGGGACTGCAGCGCAGCTACCATAGCATGTCCGATCTCATGATAAGCAACTATCTTCTTCTCCTGGTCCGACATGATTGCATTCTTCTTCTGATAGCCAGCTATCACAACCTCAATTGATTCTTCCATATCAGCTTCTGACACGAGCGTTCTGTTATCACGCACAGCACGGAGAGCAGCTTCATTCACGATATTCGCCAGCTCAGCACCGGATGCTCCTGATGCCATTCTTGCAATCTTCTGATAATCAATGTTCCCATCAGTCCTGATCTTTGCTGCATGGACTCTGAGAATTGCCTCTCTGCCCTGCAGATCTGGAAGCTCAACAGGCACACGCCTATCAAATCGGCCAGGTCTGGTAAGAGCCGGGTCAAGTGATTCCGGCCTGTTTGTAGCTGCAAGAATCACAACACCTGTATTCCCCTCAAAGCCATCCATCTCGGTAAGGAGCTGATTGAGAGTCTGCTCTCTTTCATCATTTCCACCATACTGGCCACCAGACCTCTTCATTCCTATTGCATCAATCTCATCAATAAAGACAATACAAGGAGCCTTCTCCTTTGCCTGTGAGAACAGATCCCTGACTTTTGATGCGCCCATTCCGACGAACATCTCGACGAATTCTGATCCGGAAATAGAGAAGAATGGAACATTAGCCTCACCAGCGACAGCTTTTGCAAGCATTGTCTTTCCTGTTCCTGGAGGACCTACAAGAAGAATGCCCTTTGGCATTTTTGCTCCTATTTCCTTATATTTTGATGGATCATGCAGGAAATTGACTATCTCAGAAAGATTCTCCTTTGCCTCATCCTCACCTGCAACATCCGCAAATTTTATAGACCCTTCCTGGCTTGGGACATATACCCGTGCCCCGCTGTTACCTCCACCGCCGAAGATCATGCTGTTCTTTCCGCCTGCATTCTTCATCAGGCGCTTAGATAGGAGGTTGCCAAGGATCATGAATATGAAGACAGGGATAATCCATGACATAAGGAATGCTACAACAGGGCTCTGCTGCTCCACAATCTCTCCATAGAAGCTTACATCGGCATCATACAGGCGCTTTGTAAGATCTGGATCATTCACCATTCCTACTTTGTAGATCTTGGTATTGTCCTTATCAGTGAAGATAATGCAGTTCTCATCAGCCCTTATCTCAACAGATCCTATCTCATCGTCCTCTGTCATCT
>CAKQTF010000391.1 GCA_934276695.1 uncultured Spirochaetales bacterium | reverse complement strand
GGACTGATAGGAAGAGTCTCCAGTGTATATACCCTCTCCGCATTCAGCAGAGAGATGGAGAACAGAAGAATAAAAGATAGAAGAAGCGCCCTCTTTCCCATGCCTCTATGATAAAGCAAAAACATAAGAGAGACAAACCCTGTGAAAATAAGATAGGATAAAAACATGGGAGCAGCATTCTTTCATATTGATCTCGATGCCTTCTTTGCCTCTGTTGAGATTCTTGATCATCCTGAGTACAAAGGCCTGCCCCTTATCATTGGGACTCCAGGAAAAAGAAGCGTAGCCTCAACCTGCTCCTATGAGGCAAGGCGATACGGCGTACATAGTGCAATGCCAATGACAAAGGCACTGATGCTGTGTCCAGATGCAGTATGCATACCTCCGAGGATGAAGAGATACAGCGAAAAGAGCAGAGAGGTGATGTCAATAATAAGATCATTCGCGCCTGGCTTCCTTCAGGTATCTGTGGATGAGGCTTTCCTTGACTTCACAGGAATGGAAAGATTATACCCGCTGGCAGGCAAGGCTGCACGGCAGCTCAAGGAAAGGATCTATGAGGAAACAGGACTTACAGCCTCAATCGGGGTAGCTCCCTCAAGGTTTCTCGCAAAGCTTGCATCTGACTATCATAAGCCAGATGGGCTGACAATAGTACCAGCTGGCAGAGAAGAGGAGTTCATCGACCGTGTCGGACTGGAAAAGCTATGGGGCATTGGGCATGCAATGCAGGCCAGGTTAAGAAGAAAGGGAATAAGCTCTGCAGCTGCACTGAGAAAATACACAGAGGAAGAGCTCATCTCATTATTCGGCCGGAACTCCGGTGAGTACCTATTCAAAGCTGTCAGGGGGATTGATCCTGGAATATACCAGGGAGAGGCCAGAAGCCATTCAATATCAACAGAGACAACCTTTTATAATGACATATCAGACAGGGATACCCTGGAATACTACCTTCTCGAAATGAGCCAGGAAGTGATGTTCAGAGCCCTTGAGGAGAAGCAGGTTCCAAGGACAATTGCTCTGAAGCTGCGCTATGGAGAGGACTTCATGACAACGACTGCACAGATTTCCCCATATGAGGAGATCTATTCTTCTGACGATGTATTCTCATATCTGAAAAGGCTTCTTGAGGCAAAATGGGACAGAAGAGGAGTAAGGCTGCTCGGTGTATCACTGGCAAATACATATGAAGGCGAGAACCCAATGCAGGGTGATTTCTTCATGGAGAGAGAAGAGAAGCGGCGGGAGCTAGATAAGGCCATACTCTCGCTTTCAAAGGACGGGGCAAGGATAGTAAGGGCACGGAGCCTTGAAAAGAGAAGCGGATGAGGCAAAGAATATTGAGTCATCCATGCCCTTGGTGATATCATCAGCTCATGCTGAAAGTATGTCTATTTGAGCCTGAGATCCCACAGAACACCGGCAATATAGCCAGAAGCTGCGCTGCAACAGGCACAGAGCTCCATCTGGTGCATCCTCTCGGGTTCGATATCTCAGAGAAAGCCGTAAGACATGCAGGCCTTGACTACTGGAAGGATGTGAAGATCGTAGAATATCCATCAATTGCTGATTTCCTGAGCAGGCACAGCGGGGATGAGATGTATTTCTTCTCCCAGAAAGGCGAAAAGGCCTATTC
>CAKQTF010000390.1 GCA_934276695.1 uncultured Spirochaetales bacterium | reverse complement strand
GGACAGCCTGTTCCGAAAGCTTCTTTCACTCCCTCTGTCCTTTTTCGACAGGCATCAGCATGGTGAGCTGATGAGCAGTCTTACTAATGATATATATAGCATAAGCACTACGATTTCGAATTCGCTCTCCCTGTTATTGTCCTATTCATTCTCTATAGCCGGGGTGATTGTATCTATGCTCATCCTGTCTCCCATGCTTACAGTCACGATGGTGATTCCGGTCTCATTGCTCATGATTCTCACAAAAACTGTCACAAAGAGGACCCGGGCCTATTTCTCTAAGCGGCAGGCTTCGCTTGGCATGCTTAATGCGCATGTAGAGGAGAGCCTTTCGAATATTCCTGTTGTAAAGGCCTTCTCAAAGGAGGATGATATGCAGTCTTCCTTTGATCAGAAGAGCCATTCATATAAGGAGATATCCACAAAGGCCATGATATGGTCTGGCATTCTGATGCCTATGATGGAGGTTATCAACAACCTGTCATATCTTCTGATTGCAGTGATCAGCGCGCTTATGTATATAAATGGCTACATCACAAGCATTGGCCTGATCACGAGCTTCCTTTTATATGTGAAGCAGTTTACCCGTCCATTTGTTGAGATTGCTAATGTGTATAATAACTTTCTCTCTGCAATTGCAGGAGCTGAGAGGGTTTTCCAGATCATGGATGAGGAAGAGGAAATTGACTCAGGATGCAGAGAGTGCATGCCTCATGGTGATATAGAGCTGAGGAATGTGTCATTCTCATATGATGGAAGCCGCCTGATACTGAAGAATATCAATCTCAGAATCAAGGCAGGAACAAAGGTCGCAAGTGTAGGGGAGACAGGCTCTGGAAAGACTACGCTTGTGAATCTTCTCACAAGGTTCTATGAGGTGTCCGATGGCTGCATCCTGATTGATGGAGAGGATATTAAGAGTTACTCCCTGCATTCCCTTCGCCATGCTTTCTCTGTTGTGCTTCAGGATACTCCGCTGTTCTCAATATCCATTGCAGATAATATTGCATATGGAAGGAGCAGGACTGAAAGGAGCCGGATAAGAATGGCAGCAGAGGAGGCGGGGGCTGATTCATTTATAATGAGGCTTCCTGATGGGTATGATACGGAACTTGCAAATCTAGGTTCAGAGCTCTCCCAGGGAGAACGCCAGCTTATTGCAATCTCAAGGGCATTCCTCACAGAAGCACCTCTTATGATTCTTGATGAGGCTACAAGCTCTGTTGATACAGTCACAGAGACCAGGATCAGGGAGTCTGTATATAAGCTTGCAAAGGAAAGGACATCATTCATAATCGCGCATAGGCTGTCTACTATAATGGATTCTGATCTTATCCTTGTAATGGAGAATGGTAGGATTGCTGAGATGGGAAGCCACAGGGAGCTTATGGAAAAGCAGGGAATCTACTATGCTCTATGCAGCAGCCAGATGCAGATTCCCTGCTGATGATGCTTACTTGCCTGATCCTAGGATCTCAGCAGTCTCTTCATCTGTCAGGTCCTTATGATAGAACAGTGAGTAGTACTCTTTTGTCTTCTCTCTGATGTCGATGTCATAGCTCTCTGGTGCAAGAAGATTTCCGAGCCAGTATATTCCGATGATCCTGTTTGTTGCAGGCGGTGTATCTATGAATGAATATGG
>CAKQTF010000389.1 GCA_934276695.1 uncultured Spirochaetales bacterium | reverse complement strand
CAGCTCAAATGTCGCAAAGGCTAAGCAGGCAACAAGCAGAAAGAAGCTCATTGATAAGCTCACAATCGATGATCTCAAGCCGTCCTCACGCAGATTCCCATATGTTGCATTCAAGCCAAACAGGGAAATAGGAAAGAATGTCCTTGAGATAAAGAATCTGTCAAAAACGATTGAAGGGGAGAAGATCCTTGATGATTTCTCACTTACAGTCAATCCAGGTGATAAGATTGCATTTGTAGGACAAAACCACTATGCAAAGACAGTTCTATTCCAGATCATAGCAGGAGAGATGGAACCGGATGAAGGCACATTCACATGGGGTGTCACAACCTCTCTCTCTTATTTCCCGAAGGATAATTCGAAGATGTTCAAGGAAGATGAGACGATGGTTGATTATCTTCAGCAGTTCTCCAATGAGGATGATGATACATTTGTAAGGTCTTTCCTTGGCAGGATGCTTTTCTCAGGTGATGAAGCACTCAAGAACTGCCAGGTGCTCTCAGGAGGAGAAAGAGTCAGGGTTGTCCTTGCCAAGATGATGCTTGAAGGCGCAAACTGCATGATATTCGATGAGCCGACATCACATCTTGATCTGGAATCAATCCAGGCTCTCAATAATGGGCTGATTGACTTCAAAGGAGTCCTGCTGTTCAATTCGCATGACCATGAGTTCGTGTCATCAATAGCCAACAGGATCATTGAGTTCACTCCGGCTGGAATAATCGACAAAATGGAGGGCTTTGAGGATTATCTTGCTGATCAGTCTGCAAACGAGCTCAGGGAAAAGGCCTACAAGGATGATAAGAGGATAATCCTTCTCTGATAATTACAATGCTTGCAGCAGTTGATATCGGAAACACAAATATAGTACTTGCAGTGAATGACAGCGGGAAATGGATTTCCACTTTCCGTGTATTCACTGATACAAAGAAAACAGGTGATGAGTACTTTGTGATATTCTCATCGCTTCTCAGAGAGTCATGTATTGACTGCAGCCGGATAGATAAAGTGATAATCTCTTCTGTTGTCCCTTTTCTGACACGTTCGATAGAGAAGGATATGAACAGGCTTTTCGGATGCAGGCCAGTGATTGTATCCAGAGAACTGGAATCAGGGCTTATACAATCCTCGATTCCGGCTGAGATTGGATCTGATCTCCTATGCAATCTTGCATATGGACATCATAGCTTTCCTGATAATGATGTCATGGTAGTAGACTTCGGAACAGCACTCACATTCTCAACAGTCAGCAGCTCAGGAAATGTTCTTGGCGTAGCAATCTCACCTGGGCTTATCACAGCAGTGAATGCCCTCTTTGGATCCACAGCACAGCTTCCTCAGGTAGAGCTCAAGATTCCAGAAAGCGTTCTTGGACTTGATACTGAGAACGCAGTCCAGTCAGGGATAATGTTCGGCTTCTCCGGTCTCGTAAGCGAGATTGTGAGAAAGACAGAGGAAGAATTAGGCAGAAGGCTGACAGTGATTGCCACAGGTGGGCTATCAGCAACAATAGCCCCATTGATACCCAGGATTGACATGATTGATGGCTATCATACGCTGAACGGCCTTGCGCTTATTGCAGAGCTCAACTGAAGGTCAGGCTTCCTCTACAATCTGCCCATCCTCTAGCACTGTATGCTCAGTTCCA
>CAKQTF010000388.1 GCA_934276695.1 uncultured Spirochaetales bacterium | reverse complement strand
ACCTTTTTTTATTGTTTTTTCTTTTCTTTTTCTCAATAATCTATATCCAAGGGGATAGATGCATATGATTGAAAAGCCAACACTTCAGGATATAGCAAAGATCACAGGAGTGACTCCCGCCACAGTGCATAAGGCACTATCTAATATGAAAGGCGTCAGTGATAAGAAAAGGAAGGAAATACTTGAAGTCGCAGAAGCTCTCAACTACACAGCTTCAAAGCTGCTGATTCCGAATAAGAAGACAGTTGTAGCTCTCTTTCCTGCACCGAAGGGCGAAGACAAGATATTCTATCAGTACATATGGACAGGCATCGAGAAGAGAGAGGAAGAGCTCCCGAATGACAGCCTCAGGATAATAAAGATAACATTTGATGGCACAGCAGATGACCAGGAGAGGAAACTCAGCCAGATCCTCAGCCTTTACCGGGGCCGCATCGATGGGCTCATGACGATAATATGGGATGAGGACAGGATGCATAGGGTCATTGATGAATTCACAGAAGCCGGAATACGTGTGTACACAGTCGCAACAGACGCACCGCATAGCAGCCGGACATCTGCAATCATGGCCGATCCGTTCAGGACAGGGAAGCTTGCAGCAGAGTTCATGGGGTCAGTGCTCTCTGACTTCTGCAGAGTCATAATAATAGGAACAAGAAGGGATGCATCAAACCATACAAGCATAGTCAGGGGATTCTATGAGCAGATGAGCATAACAAACCCCAAAATCCAGATAATCGAGATATATGAATCAAAGGAATACCCAGAGAGGCTGATGCAGTCACTTCTTGAATTCCTTTCAAAATTCGATGACATCCGAGGAATCTATGCAAACAACGCAAGGACGACAGATAGGATAATCGGAGTCCTGAAGAATATAGATAAGCCAATACTGCTTATAGGAAGTGAGCTGTTCAATAACTCAATAGAGGCAATGAGGAATCATGAGATCAAGGCGATAATCGACCAGAATGCATTCAGGATGGCATATGACTCAGTAACAAATGTGTACAGCAACCTGGTTCTCGGAAGAAGCATAAGCGCAGTGAACAGCATGCCATGCTCTCTTTATCTTGAGAACAATCTGCCTGACGAATCACCAGAGGATGCAATCTCTGGCATCCTGCCAAAGCTTGACAAGGAGTTCTTATACGATTCCGGAAATCTATAAGCAAAAAACTGCTATTTTTCCAAATTAATAATGATTGCTTTCACCGGAAAGTGAAATAGACTTCTTCTATGGACGGATTGAAGCTCAGAAAGAATTTCCCAGAGATTGCAGATGCAATAGTCTCTGAGGCAGAGAAAGCATATGAAGGACTCCTGATCCTCCCGGGAACAATGGGAAAGAGGTTCTTTGTCGGAAGCCCCGTGAAATGGGATGAGAACCCGGTTGGCAACAAGGAGTATGTCTACAGCCTTAACAGAATGGGACACCTGAAGATGATGGCTGAGGCATATGCAATAACAGGTGAGTCCCGGTTCAGGGATAAAGTGCTCTCTGAGCTCAGAAGATGGACAGAGACAATCCTTCCGCCTTCCCTTGATGACATCGATGCCTTCTCTGAATGCTCTCCATGGAGAGCTCTTGAAGTCGGAAGCCGGGGCTATAGCTCATGGCCGGCAATCATTGATTCAATACCTGAAAGC
>CAKQTF010000387.1 GCA_934276695.1 uncultured Spirochaetales bacterium | reverse complement strand
ATGCTGTCCCATCAGGCAGCATCACTGTAAGCGCACCGAACTGCTCGGCTTCTGAATCATTGATAGCGCAATAGCCAGTAAGCTCAGAGCGCGAGAAGCGTGCAGAATGCTGAAGCATATAGAGAAGAGAGAGGTCATCACGGCATTTGACCCTTTTCCGGCAGTCATGGGATGATAGAAGCTTACCTGCAGCATCTGAGAGCAGCACAGGACTCTCATATCCTTTATCAACAATCCCTGACCAGTCAAAGGATGAAAGCTTTGCCATGATGAGGTTATCAAGAGGCGTGAATGGAACAGACGAGAGCGGGGAGCTGCTCCGGGAATATAGATAATCAAGGACGTTCGGCATGATCAGGATGCGCACCAGTCAGCGTCGTATAGCTTAAGCCAGGCCATGACCTCCCTGCGCTTATCGGCCCGTGCGAAGACGAATGTATCCGCAGCTTCCCAGACAGAGAATCCGCCGATTATATTCACGCTATCAGTGATCACACGCTGCCCGAACCCTTCAAGGAAATATGATACCGTGAGTATTGCAGCACCTACCGCAAAGAAGGAGAAGACCTTCCAGCTGAGGCTCCTCAGCTCCCTGAGGCATTTGCTGAGCTCTACTGCGATATAAGATGCATATGCCTTCCTTGCCTTCTCGATATCAGTTCCATGAGTGAACTCAATGCGTATATCCTCATTGATCGGGACACGGCCTGCAATGCTGAAGAGATAGTCAATGACATCTGAGGAAGGAAGCACTGAATTGATATCTGAATAGATCTCTTCGGATGTGACCCTTAAATTAAGCCTTCCGCCGGCTGACGGAAAGACAGCACGTATAGGCGAGCTGCTCTTTATGGCTTTCTGGAGATCCTTTATCTTCATTTTGTCCGATCAGGTCCTGGGCGTGAGCAGGATTGAACTGCTGACCCCTTCCGTGTGAAGGAAGTGCTCTCCCACTGAGCTACACGCCCGATACAATATAGACTATAGAACTATATTTGATTTCTGACTATATATTCTGCGATTTTTTCATTTCCGTCTAGCGGTTTTCGCTCAAATAAGCAGCCATTTGCAGATGAATATGATCTAAATGAGCTAAATGACAGGCATTTCCGTGCCGTGACCGTGCATTTAAACACCAGCTGCTATCTGGCTCAGAGAACTGAAAGCAGATAGCAGCGCTATGAACAGGAGCAATCACAGAACCAGAAGCATAAGCACTGTGACAGCAAGTGAAATCAGGATTGAGAGGATCATCGAGCCTCTGAAATACGAGACGAAGAAAGCTGCTGTAACTCCGAGAAGCCCTGCAAGCCATTCCGTACCGAAATCAGTGAGTGCAAGAGGGAAGATCAGGGCACCGAGCGCCGCAACAGGTAGCAGCATCATGCACTTTCTGATGAAGTGCGGAAGCTTTGCCAGGAATGGCATGAAATAAGGAAGGATCCTCGGAACCATAGTAAAAAACGAACATAAGAGAATCATAGCAATCACTTTCATACCAGTCCTGCCTCCTCATCTGTGTATATAACAGCGCCAAGCACTGTGGCTGCAATCATGGAGATTATGAATGAGATCCCGACTGACATCGAGAAGCCCAGGATCATGATGGCATTCAGCGCAGCCGAGAGTGAGAAGACAGCAAGAGCCTTCACATGAGAGC
>CAKQTF010000386.1 GCA_934276695.1 uncultured Spirochaetales bacterium | reverse complement strand
ATAAGCCCATGAGCTCCGGAATCAGGACCGAACATCGGATGCGTTGCAATCTTGTATATCCCATCAGGAATGTTCTCCTCCATCCATTTCGAAGGATAGGTCTTGACTGAGCATGTATCCATCACGACAGTATCCTTGCCTATCCTGCTTCCAGTCCTCTTCAGGACATCCTCAAAGGCAGATATTGTGACACAGTAGAACAGATAAGGCGCATTCAGCACCTCATCTTCTGATGCAAGACGAACATTCTCAGGAACCATATGGCTGCTTCTTGAATAAGCAATGACATCCGCGCCACAGGATGCAAGCGATGATGCCCAGAAACAGCCGAAACGGCCAAGTCCATATACTCCGATTCTCATGCCCTCAGAATAGCCTTTATACCTCTCTTTAGGCAAGCAAGCTTAATGACTCATTTTGCCTTTCCTCGCTTTTTAGAGGATGCCCCGCTCTTTTGCCCGGCACCATCTTTATTATTCTCGGCGTTGGGTATAAAATCAGAGGAGAATAAAGCAAAACATTCTTTATAGGAGAATTATCATAATGACATTCGCAGAAAAGATGAAAGGCCTGGCAAAGAAGGCCAATAAGCGTCTGGTACTTGCTGAGGGTCTTGAGAAGAGAACCGTTTGCGCAGCAAGGAAGATCCTTGATGAGAAGCTCGCTTCCTCTGTAACACTTGTCGGAAATGAGGAGAAGGTCAGAGCATTCGCTGCTGAGATCGGCGTTGATCTTACAGGCATTGCAATCTCAGATCCTGAGAAGTGCGGCAAGAAAGAGGAATTCGCAGCTGAGTACTATGAGCTCAGAAAGCATAAGGGCATGACACTTGAGCAGGCCAGGATCGATATCGTTGATCAGCTGAGATGGGGTGCAATGCTTGTGCATCTCGGATATGCAGATGCAATGGTTGCAGGTGCAGAGTCAACAACCGGCAATGTGCTTAGAGCATGCTTCAGCATCATCAAGTGCAAGCCTGGGATCAAGAGCGCATCATCATGCTTTGTGATGGCTACAGATAAGACACAGTATGGAGTCAATGGATCATTCATCTTCGCTGACTGCGCAACAATCCCTAACCCGACGGCAGAGCAGCTTGCAGAGATTGCTGAGGCATCAGCAGAGAGCTGCAGGGTATTCCTTGAGGCAGAGCCTGTCGTTGCCCTTCTCTCATACTCAACAAAGGGCTCAGCAAAGGGAGAGCTTGTTGATAAGGTCGCTCAGGCTACAGCACTCGTGAAGGAGAAGTGCCCAGAGCTTAAGGTTGATGGGGAGCTTCAGCTTGATGCATCAATCGTCGGCTCAGTCGCAGCTCAGAAGGCTCCAGGCTCAGATGTTGCAGGACATGCTAACACACTGATCTTCCCTGACCTCCAGGCTGGAAACATCGGTTACAAGCTTGTTCAGCGCCTTGCTGGAGCAGAGGCATACGGCCCTATCCTCCAGGGATTCGCAAAGCCGGTATCTGATCTGTCAAGAGGCTGCTCAGTTGATGACATCGTCGTCACTTCTGCAATCACACTCGCACAGGCAGGCGCGGCAGATAACCAGTAAAAGCAGGAATCTGCAGCAAATGAAAGAAAGGAGCTGTTTCATAATTGAATGGAAAAATTATGAGGTAGCTCCATTTTTCTTTGTTCAGCGTAAAGATAGGCTATGG
>CAKQTF010000385.1 GCA_934276695.1 uncultured Spirochaetales bacterium | reverse complement strand
ATCTTCTCCTGATCCCCTGCGCTTTCAGTCGCAGCGCCCTCAGTCATCTCAATCTCATCAATGGAGGTGCGAAGCATTGATGGGAGTTTTGGCTTATAACCATACCGTGCAATCTGCAGTGGTGATAAATCCATTCTGGAATTCCTCCTTGTCCCTTATCCATATATTATATTTGAAACCTGCTTATAGTTCCATTGGTTATTGTGCATTATTTATTACTACTAATAGAAACAGATATGCGTGATATATACCGCAGATGCACAATTGTGATAGGATTAGCACATGCTTAGGTTTTACATTGATGCGGACTCGATGACAGAAAGACACCGTAATATAATCCTGACACGAGCCCTGAAGGAGGGCGCAGAGGCCTTCTTCGTTGCTGATAGGTCCCTACCGGATATTTCTGAGGCAATCGCTGCAGATACTGAACGCCTGCGAGATCCATTCCGAGGCTCTTTGGAAAAGTCTGAGCTGAGAAAGATACGCAGCCGTATACAGATGATTGTTGTTCAGTCTGGCGCTAATGCAGCTGATGACTGGATAGTCTGTGCTGCAGAAGCACCTGCGCTTGCTATTACGCATGATATACCTCTTTCTGCAAGGCTCATCGAGAAGGGGATAACCGTAATTGATGACAGGGGCAATGCCCTTGATTCAGGCAATATACGCGAGAGGCTTTCTCTCCGGTCTCTTAATAGCGATTTTCGTGAGCTTGGCATAAAGCCTGATAAGACAAAGCGGTTTGACCAGTCTATCCTGAATAGATTTGCATCTGCTTTCGACAAGGCAGTGAATTCCCTTAAATAGTTTCAATCTAAAAGTGGCCATATAATCATTTTTGAAATTTATATTAAAATTGAATAGATGTTTGCTTTTTAATTATAATATTTATTTATGGACAAATATATTCTAAAATAGGAATGATATATTTGTAATTAAACATATTGTTGATATTCATCACATTTAATGAGCATGAAGAGACAAATAATCGCGCGCAGTTATAATCCTGTTATGAGCCATCTGGTTTTCAGCAGTGAATTCGCATTCTCTGTCTGTCATTATCCGGAATACAGACAGGATGCTGATATCATACTCATGCATATGCCGCTGATGAGGGAGATACACGAAGAAGTAAGCCTCAGGATGATGAACTCTGGTTCATATCGGATTGCGGTGATTCAGAATGGAGAAAATTCCGGGATCCTGAAATCTGTTTTCAGCGGTCTAGATATCATAGATGCTGGGGATGAGAGTGAAGTAGAAGCAGGGCTTAGGAGGATTGCAGATGGAAGTGAAGATCTAGGCTGCAGAGAGCAAATTCATTTCTCAGTAAGTGAGCTGCAGTTTCTAAGGTTCCTTTCATCCGGAATGAGCTACAAGGAGATAGCAGCAGGAATGCATATGTCAGATAGAAGCGCTCGGAGGATAAAGGAAAAGCTGCTGAGGAAAACAGGACTGTTCTCTCTTCAGCAGCTTCTGATCTATGCTCTCTTTTCAGATAATATCAGTATTCGCAGTTATTGACTGTCCTTGGATACGGGATGACATCTCGTATATTGTCCATGCCTGTGACATACCTCACGGCCCTTTCAAATCCAAGGCCGAATCCTGAATGAGGAACTGATCCGAACTTCCTTAGGTCGAGGTACCACCAGTATGAC
>CAKQTF010000384.1 GCA_934276695.1 uncultured Spirochaetales bacterium | reverse complement strand
TCGATATCATCGCTTTTCAGGTCATCATTCACGCTTTTCGAAGAAGGATCAATAGGTGCAACAGCATCCCTGCTTGCAGGCTATAGTGCAGGTGCTTTCGCTTTGCGTGGAAGCTATTCAGTTTATTATGAGCATAGAGCTGCACCTCATTTCGTGTGGCATATAGGCTATCTTTACACTCCCGATGGCAAGCATTCACTCTCTGTCGGAATAGGAGGGGATTTATGAAAAAGCTGATTCTGGCTGTTCTTTCTTTCCTTTTGTTCCTCTCATCATGCTCGACAATGAGCAGAGAGATTCCTGACTGGGTGATATCCCAGCCTAGGATAATCGGTTCTGTCGTATTCATCGGGCAGGGCAGTGGATCGACAAGGAATGAAGCGAGGACGGATGCTTATGATGATGTGCTTCAGAAGATGAGCAGCGGGCTTGGACGCGATCTTTCATCTCTCTACCTGAGGGAGCTTATGTCAAAGCACTCAATAGATGATCTTTCAACTACGGTGGAAGGAGAGTATTCATCTTCTGATGGCAGTGCATGGACATTCTATGTCTTGACTGTCACTCCTAACCGCTCTTTCAGGGATTCAAGATCTCCGGAGTACATAGAGCTTCTTTACCGCGAGAGCCGGATAGAAAGCATGATAAACGAGTCCTTATCGCTTTACAGTGAGAATAAGGATATCGATGCCATTGATAGGATAATAGATGCCATTGGAATATCGCTTGAAGGTGATGTCAATAATCCTGATTATACAGCAGCAGCCCTCCGGGATAGGGCAATAGAGTATATCAGCCGTCTCCGGATAAGGACCAGCAGAGCAGGAAATGACAAAGGCGAGGTTACTGTGACAGTCAGAAGGGCAAGAGGAATCCTGCATCCTGCGGTGATTGATGGGTATATATGCAGCAGATATCAGGCCGTAAACACTGATGGCGATGTAGTGTCATGTGAGTTCATCTCAAAGACAGGTAAGAATGGCAGTTTCCTGTTCAATCGCACAGATCCGTATATGCTTAGATCCTCATCATATGAATTCTCTCCATATATAGATAATGAGAAGCTGCTGAGGATAGCTGATAGCACTGAGCCTGGCTTTCTTGATCCTCTCTATAGTGCTATTGAGTCTGTCTCTGAAGAGTATTCATTCAGTGAAGGCAGCCGGATAGATGACAGAAGGTATATAGCTGCAATATCAGTTTATGATATATCAGGCAATCAGATTGAAAGCAGTATAATAGAAGAGCCTATGAGAAAGCAGCTTGCTGCTGCAGGGCTTGAGGGCTTTGCATCGGTGAATGGCTATGGCGAAGTGAGTGATGATACATACGAGCTGCTATCACATCTGTATCCGGATAAGGAATATTTCTTCATCCTGAGGGCAGGGATTGTTGACAGAGCAACAGGAATAGAGAAGACATATGTAAGAGCAGATGCTATATTCACACTTTATGATTCTCATGGCAGCATCCTGAAAACCCAGGATTATTATACATCAGGGTCAGGAACGGATCTGGATGAAGCTATTGCTGAGGCCTTCACAAGAATCGCCAGGCTTACTTCAGGTTTTCTTCTTGAAGAGCTCTGATTGCCATTCTGCTTTCATTGGTTATTATCATAGGGGTTTTCAATGCAGTCATCCTCTTCAGTGTCTCCTCATCATCCAC
>CAKQTF010000383.1 GCA_934276695.1 uncultured Spirochaetales bacterium | reverse complement strand
ACGATAGATCCTGTATGCAGAAGCGACTCGAGGATACTGATCCTAGGATCCTTTCCATCAGTCAGATCAAGGGAGGCTGGATTCTACTATGCTCATCCATCCAACAGATTCTGGAAGATCATGGCTGCACTGTTCTGCACCAGTCTGCCTGATATTGAAAGCAGACGGACATTCCTTCTTGCTAACAGGATCGCGCTCTGGGATACAATCGGACGATGCACGATAAAAGGCAGCAGCGACAGCTCGATAGAAGATGCTGAGCCTAATGACATAAGCCTGCTGATAAAGGAAACGGATATAAGCACAATAATGCTGAATGGACGGAAATCGGAGAGCATCTTCAGAAAGTTCCATCCCGACTTCAATGATGCTGATGTGATAGCAATGCCATCGACATCAGCGGCAAATGCATCATACTCACTGCAGGATCTGATTGATGCATGGTCTATTATAACAAGCCTGCTCTGAAAGAAAGAAGGAGTGCATGAGCACTCCTGTGATTGCTATTTTGAAAGCAGCATCGAGTCATTTGCCTCAGAGCTCCCGCTTGATGCACTGAAGAGAGCCATGAGATCAGGCACTGTAAGCTTCTTCTTGTCAGAACCGGAGATATCGACGACAATACGTCCTGCATCCATCATTATGAGCCTGTTCCCATGCGCAATCGCATCCCTCATATTATGAGTCACCATAAGCGTTGTGAGGTTATTCTCCGCAACAATCCTATCCGACAGGTCAAGGACCTTCTCTGCTGTCTTAGGATCCAGTGCTGCAGTATGCTCATCAAGAAGCAGGACCTTAGGCTTTCTGAGCGTCGCCATCAGCAACGTGAGAGCCTGACGCTGACCTCCAGAGAGAAGGCCGACCTTTGCAGTAAGCCTGTCCTCAAGTCCGAGGTTAAGCCCCTTCAGGGCTTCATGGTAAAGCTCCCTCTCCTTCTCTGTTATGCCCCACTTAAGCCCTCTGCGCTGTCCTCTACGGAGAGCAAGCGCCATATTCTCCTCTATCATCATGTAAGGATTCGTGCCCATCATCGGATCCTGGAATACACGTCCAAGGATCTTTGCCCGCTTGTAATCAGGAAGGCCTGTAAGATTCACATCATCGCAGTATATTGTCCCCTCATCCACCATGAATGCTCCGGCAATCGCATTTAGCATTGTCGACTTCCCGGCACCATTACCACCGATCACAGTGACAAAATCCCCATCGTTCAGTGTCAGGTCGACTCCATCAAGAGCTGTCTTGGCATTCACTGTTCCCTTATTGAAAGTCTTGTGTATATTGGAAAGCTTCAGCATACTATACCCCCTACTTTGCCTTCTTCTGGAAGATATGCACCTTCCAGTACGGAACAGCGAGGAAGAGCGCGACGATGATCGCAGTTATCATCTTCAGGTCATTTGTGTTGAGGCCAAGCTGAAGAGTGATCTGGATAACGATATAATATATGATTGCACCGAAGACGACAAAAGACAGCGTGCCAGCAAAATTATGGCGGACTTTCCTGAAGACAACCTCGCCTATTATCACAGCGGCAAGGCCGATGACAATCGCACCGCGTCCCATGTTCACATCAACAGCCCCCTGATACTGCGCAACAAGCGCTCCGGAAAGCGCAACAAGCGCATTGGAGAGCATAAGACCGAGGATTATGTCATTATCAGGGTTTATTC
>CAKQTF010000382.1 GCA_934276695.1 uncultured Spirochaetales bacterium | reverse complement strand
GAGTATCCGGCAGCGCTTGAGAAGTACAGGGACAGCATGCTCCTTGTCGGGATAAGCTATGACTCGGAGACAAAGGAACATAGCTGCATCATCGAGAAGGCATGAGGCTCTCACGTCTTTTATGATTGAATTTAGATGCCCTCTATATTATATTCAGACTATGTTTCCGGTAATGCAGTGCTATAGTGGGCATTGCTTCTGAGAGGTGTGCAATGCGTGCTATATGCGTCTATGTTGATGGCGGAAAAGGCCACTATGTCCCAGCAAAGGCTGTGATGGAAGCTCTTGTATCAATGGGCCACCAGGTAACTCTTGAAGAGTTCTTTGACTATCTTGATATACGATGGATAGGATCGGTCAATAAATGGTGGTGGAGGCAGATGCTTCAGCATTCGAAGCTCGAGAGAAGGCTCAGCAGGCATAATGATTCAGAATCCAATGGAATGGAGAGAGCGATAAAGTTCGCATGCAGGCACTGTGAAAGGGCTTTTGTATCCAATATGGAGGAGTCCCCTGTTGACTTCATATTCTGCACGCATCCATATGCAAGCACGATTCTCTCGGCAATGCTTAAGGATCTCGGGATAACGAATATTCCTGTGTATTATTTCGCAACTGATGTGTTCAATGCTCCAGCAGCAACAATATCGGATGACATAAGGAAGTTCTATATATCAACAGAGGAAGGGGCTGCACGCGTCAGGGCAATGGGGCAGAGGCCGGAAACGATAGAGGTATGCCCATTCCCGCTTCAGAAGAATGTTGCATCAGGCCCGAAGCTCTCAAAGCGGGAAGCGAGAGAGAAGCTTGGCCTTGATCTCTCAATGCTCACAATGCAGCTGAATCTTGGCGGAGAAGGTCTTGGGTCTGTCTCCCTATTGGAGGGAATCTATAAGGAGAATCTTCCTGTGCAGGTTGTGGTTCTCGGAGGGATCAGCAATAAGATGAAGAAGAGGCTAGAGAGGATAGGGAGGAAATACAGCGGGTCATCTGCTAAGCTTGTTGTTGCAGGGTTTGTCAATAATGTCAATGAGTATCTTGCTGCATGCGATATCATAGCAGGAAGAGCAGGGATAAATACAATTGTCGAAGCTATGTATGCTCATCGTCCTTTCCTGATCACAGAGCTTGTGTACACTGTGATTCCTTCTGCTGAGTATGTTGAGAAATACCATGTAGGCTGGAACTGCACGGATGATACAGCAAAGCAGCTTGGGATAATAAGAGATTATGCTAAGGCTCCGTCATCCATTGACTGCCTTGATGATAATTTCAGCAGGATTCCTATTGTCTACAGCGCGGATAAGCTTGCCTCGGATGTCGCAGAGGATGCTGCAGCATTCATAAAAAGCGCTGGAAAGCTGTCTTAGATTAGGCATGCTTTCTGCTCCTGATGCTTTCGTGGCGATATCCGTAAACTTGATATATGATTTGCTATCAATGATAGAATCTGATAGGCTTCGGTATTGTCATATATACAGCCTTAAACATCGCTCTATACGGGAGATATTATTGGAATGGGAAGATTTCTCAATCCAGATAACAGTGCATTCCAGGTTGCGCTTAATTCAGAGATATATGTTGATAAGACAGGGCTTCTGAAATATACAAACAGTGTTCTGGATACAATGGACGGATATATCTGCAATAGCCGTCCACGCCGGTTTGGAAAGTCTTA
>CAKQTF010000381.1 GCA_934276695.1 uncultured Spirochaetales bacterium | reverse complement strand
ATCATTTGAGAACAGATACAGATTCGCATCAGATATGGTGAAGGCTGTGAAAAAAGCCTGCGGCGATGATTTCCCTGTGTCCCTCAGATACTCTGTAGTCTCAAAGACGAAGGGCTTCAGAAAAGGAGCTCTGCCAGGAGAGGAGTATATAGAGGCTGGACGTGATATGGCAGAATCAGAGAAGGCCGCACGCTATCTTGCGGATGCCGGCTACGATATGCTCAACTGTGATAACGGAACATACGATGCATGGTACTGGGCCCATCCGCCGATCTATATGCCAGAGAACTGCAATCTTGAGGATGCCGAGCATATCAGGCCATTTGCAGGGATTCCTGTTGTCGCAGCAGGACGGCTTGATCCATATGCAGCAGCGGATGCGATAAAAGAAGGCAAGCTTGACGGTGCCGGCTTTGCACGGAGCTTCCTCGCAGACCAGGAATGGGTCACAAAGCTCATCAGCGATAAAGCCGATGAGATTAGGCCCTGCATTCTCTGCCATAACGGATGCTTCAATATGTGCCATTATAAGGGAGTCCCGAATGATCAGGACCTCTCAGATTCGCTTGCGCTTGCGAGATGCGCTGTGAATCCTGAGACAATGCAATGGAAGAAGCACCGCATAGTGAAGACAGATAAACCAAGGAAAGTCATAATAATCGGAGGCGGGATCGGCGGGATGGAAGCTGCAAGAGTACTCAGTCTGAGAGGCCATAAGCCTATCATCTACGAGAAGAGCAGCCGGCTAGGAGGAACATTCATAGCAGCAAGCGCTGAGTCGTATAAAGGGAAGCTCAGAGAGCTTCTTGCATGGTACATAAGAGAGATGGGCACGCTTGGTGTTGAGATCCATCTTAATGAGGAGATCCATGATCTTTCCAGATTCGGCAGTCTCGATATAATAGTCGCAACAGGAGCAAAGCCGAGGAGACTGAATGTCCCAGGCGCAGAAAGGGCCATCGAAGCATGTGAATTTCTGGAAGGAGCCGATGTCGGCGACAGGGTTGCAGTGATCGGCGGAGGCCTCACAGGATCCGAGATAGCATATGAGCTCGCGCTCAAAGGAAAGCACCCTGTGATAATAGAGATGAAGGATGATCTGATTGCACAGAAGGGAGTCTGCCTCGCAAACAGCTCATATCTCAGGGAATGGTTTGAGCTGAATAAGACACCTGTCTATCTTGAGACCTCAGTTAGGGAGATACGGGATGATGCTGTATTATGCACATCAAGGAATGGCAGGGAATTCTCAGTGCCATGCGATAGCGTCATATCAAGCGTAGGATACATTCCATCCCCGATTGAAGAGAGCGGATACAGAGTGCAGGTAATCGGCGATGCGGATGCTGTAGGCAACCTCAGATCAGTGATCTGGAGCGCATTTGAAGCAGCTGCCAGAATAAGATGAAGGCTCAGGAGAGCCCAATCAGGCTCTCCGGCCTATTATGCGCTCTACCCTCTTACGGTTGTACCGCTGCTCCATGACAAAGAGATAATCAAATGCAGCTGCAAGAACCGATGTCACAAGAAAAACCGGCCAGGAGGATCTCAGGTAATCAGATGAAAGCGCAGCAATGAGAGGCAGGAACGAGAGGACAGAGATGATCATATGAGTCAGCTCAGAATGCAGCATCACAGATCTTAGAGAGATAAGATCAGATGAATCGAAGCCTGCCGGATC
>CAKQTF010000380.1 GCA_934276695.1 uncultured Spirochaetales bacterium | reverse complement strand
TCCACGCTATGAGCTGGCTGATGTCCTTCAGGGACGCTGCTACATTGACGATGCTGTAGTTTCAGTTTCTGATGTGCCTAATCTATCAATTCTTCCTACATTCGGAATCGGTGGCACGCTGAAGAACTACAGTGAGACAAAACTTGCAGATGAGCCTTTTGTCGTTCAGGATCTGATCGGTGAGCTATCAGGGAATTATGATCACATTGTACTTGACCTTTCCCCAGGCCTCGGCCGTCTTGAGCGCTCTGTGCTCATTGCCTGTGATGAGATAATCACACCGATGACACCAGAGGTGTTCAGCCTTGATGGCCTTGAGATATTCATAGATGAGCTTTCGAGGCTCAAGAAGAATTTCAAGGTCTCAGTCAGACATAGCAAGATAATATTCAATTCCTTTGATGAGAGGATAAAGCAGCATCGTGATATCGTTGCTGCTGCGGCCTCTTCTGGAAAATATGACGTTTACAGGATTCCGGTTGATCCGCTTTTCAGAAAAGCCCAGGAAGCAGGGAAGGTTCCGCAGCTGTATAAATCCAGAGGCAGAGGACTGAAGCCTGCAACAGGTGAGGCTTTGTACTCACTGAATAAATCAATTTGGAAATAGCAATAGGGGAGTAGAGGAGAGGTTATTGATATGGCATTGAGAAAGTCTGAATCAGGAAGCAGTTCTGATAGTCTTAGCGGAAGGAAGGCACGCGAGGTATTCTCGGCAAAAGAACCGAAGGAAAAGAAGATTCTTACGACATTCTCTATTGAGCCGTCTTTTAAGGAGGATCTGGAGGATGTATTCGATGGAATGGGACTTGGCTGGGCTGCTGGTATCCGTTTTGCACTGAAGGAATTCTATAAGAAATACTCAAATAATTGATTATTTATTAATGATATTGTATTCATAATAGTATGAATTTATGGGGTATTTTATAGTATAAAAACATAAAATTATATAAATTTTATATATTATCCATTTAGCTTTTTAATTCTATTTAAAAAGTCATGTGCGGCACTGATTGAAGCCTTCTTTTCTTCTTCCTTTGAGTGCTCCTCATCTGCAATCAGCTCGTGCGGTATTTCTTTTATGAATCGGGATGGAATTGCTATTCGGCTTTCTCCTTCCCTGTTTACCCTCTCTTCCGCATAGTTTATGATCAGTTTCCTCCTTGCACGTGTTATCGCAACATAAAAAAGCCTTCTCTCTTCATCTATATTGGCAGGGTTTTCTTCCAATGCACGTGATGATGGGATTATGTTATCCTCAATGCCTGCCAGAAAAACCTCCTTGAACTCAAGACCTTTCGAAGCATGCATTGTCATTAGATTGACTTTATTGTCGTTGTCTCCATTATCATCACCAATTACAGAGACTGCATTGATGTAATCCCTGAGCGTTGAGTCTGGATGTGCATCAAGAAACCTGGAGAGGCGGTCTTTGAGGAATGATATCGACTTCATCCGGAAAGCAACTGCTTTTTCGTTATCAGGAAATTCTTCCATCAGCATTCCCTCGTATGCAGTGTCAGATACTATGCAGTCTATTATTCCTTTCGGATTTGATTCGATGTTCCTGCGCCATTTTCCTATCTGCTCAATGAACCTATCGAGGCTTTCCTTGCTTTTCTTCTGTATCCTGTCTGCTGGAAGCTCTTTTATCGCATCAGAGAGTGGAATGTACTTCTCATCTGCATAC
>CAKQTF010000379.1 GCA_934276695.1 uncultured Spirochaetales bacterium | reverse complement strand
TCTGCAACCGGTGCTGCACTCCAGGATATCCTGAATATAACAAGAAGGAGAGCCCCATCACTGGATATCATTGTATTTCCATGTGCAGTCCAGGGGGATGGTGCGGATATAACAATAGCATCAAGGATACGGCAGGCAAATAACTTCGCAGCCTGCGACCTGCTGATTGTAGGAAGAGGCGGAGGAAGCCAGGAAGACCTTGCTTGCTTCTCATCAGATGAGGTTATCGAAGCAATCCATGAGAGCTCGATACCTATAATATCCGCTGTCGGGCATGAGATTGACTGGCCGATATCTGATTTCGTGGCAGATTTCAGATCTCCTACTCCATCTGCAGCGGCAGAGCTTGCAACTGAAACGATATTCAGAAGGAAGGAAAGGCTTGAGAATTCCTGCATGGCAATAAGAAGCATCCTGAGTGCAAGAATAGAGAAAGCAAGGAGGATGATAACTGAGGCATGCAGCCAGAAGGCGGATCTCGAGCATAGAGTCCTCAAGCTGCAGTCCAGAATACCGGATATCGGAGCTCTTAATCTTATCATCAGAAAGAGGATGGAAAGCGCAGAATTCAGGGTCTCGGTTTCAGCAGATGAAGCTGATAGGTCATTCAGAAGAAGCATTGATCAGGCTGAATCAGAATTGACAATCATCAGGAGAAGCATTGACGATACCATGTCATCAAGATTATCAAGACTGCAGCATAGGACTGCAGATGCAGGAAAAGAGCAGAGGCTTCTCATAAGCTCACTGCTTGACAGAACTGAGATAGCAGTAACAGCAATATCCAGGGAAGTCAAGGGACTATCGCCGCTTGCGATCCTAGCCAGAGGTTATGCAGTTGTAGAGGATCAGAATGGAACAGTACTGAAGGATGTATCAGGGATTCATCCTGGGGATACCGTTAGAACAAGATTATATAAAGGAGAATTCATCTCCGTTGTGAAGGAAGGATAACATGAGTTTTGAAAGCGATCTGGAAAGACTTGAGAAGATCACAGAGCTTCTTAAAGATGATAAGACAGGGCTAGAGGATGCAATAAAGCTGTATGAGGAAGCAAATGCCTTATCAAAGAAGCTGTCAAAGACGCTCAAGGATATACAGCGTAAGATTGAGAAAGTGACAAGCACAGATGAGAATGTCCTTGAGACTGAGGCAGTTGAGGAGGATCATGAGAGATGACAAAGATTATCTTCCTTCTGCAGAGCGAGGACAGAAAGGGACTACTTTCTGCCGCAGTCAACTGGTTTTATAATGAAGGATTCAACATCCTCCATTGCCAGCAGCATACTGACAGCTATGAGAATATGTACTATATGCGCATAGAACTGGATGCTTCTGATCTGAGGACAAGCCGCAGGGATCTAGAAAAGCAGTTCAGTGCCTTTGCAGAGCCATTGGGATTCAGCTGGTCATGCCACTATTCGGATTATCTCCCGCGAATTGCAATTCTTGTATCAAAGACAAGCCATTGCCTGTATGATCTTATAAGCCGGAAGCTTGAAGGAGAGCTCAGATGCGAGATTCCGCTGATCATATCAAATCATCCGGAACTTGAGAAAGTCGCAGACCAGTTCAGGATTCCATATTATTATTTCCCTGTTGAGGATGATAAGCGATGCCAGGAAGAGAAGATATCAGACCTGCTTAAGAGATTCGACATAGATCTTGTGGTCCTTGCACGGTATATGC
>CAKQTF010000378.1 GCA_934276695.1 uncultured Spirochaetales bacterium | reverse complement strand
ATACTGAAGCCAAGCAGATCAGGCACAGAAGACAAAACAGCCCGATAAGGCTACAATATCGGCATGTTTGATGCTCATGCCCATATTGGAACAAAGACAGACAATGCCCTGATATGCACATCATCCCCTGATGAGGCAATTAATGCCTCCGGATTCAGGTACATATCAGCGGGACTTCTTCCGGAAAGCGGTTCAGACGGCATTGAACTATACCGGGAATGCATTAAAAGAGGCTATTCATCCGGAGAGATAGGCCTCGATAGACGCTTTGATGGGAAAGAGCACCAGATTGGATTATTCCGAGAGTCACTGATAACTGCCATAGAATATGACAGGCTGATCACAATACACTCCGTAGGATATACAGATATCCTTCTGAGGGAAATCAGGAATGCACGTCCGAAGCGATTCATCATCCATGGCTTTACAGGCAGCTATGAGACAGCGAAGGAAATCACGGCACTGGGAGGGCTTATCTCATTAGGGCCAAGATCACTGAGATCAAAAGACATAAAGAGGCTCATCACTCTGCCATTTACCGCAGAAAGCGATATGAAGACAGGAGAAGAGCAGCAGGCAGTCCTTCAGTATGTGATAAGAGGCCTGAGCATTATAGCAGGGACAGATATAGAGGAAAAAGCAGATTGCTGCATCAAGGAGATACTGGATGATTGAAGAGCAATTCATAAGGATTTCAAGACTGATCGGAGAGGACAGGATACAGAAGCTCCATGGATGCTGCGTATCAGTTGCAGGCGTCGGTGCTGTAGGAGGATTCGCTATTGAAGCCTTAGCAAGAAGCGGTGTCGGAGAGATCAGGATACTTGATTTCGATACTGTCAGCCTAAGCAATATAAACAGGCAGATCATAGCAGTGCATTCGACGGTAGGCAGAAGCAAGGCTGAAGTGATGAAGGAAAGGCTTCTTGACATAAACCCAGAGATCACAGTTAAGGCCTATGATGAGTTTCTCACTGAGGAGAACCATCATCTGCTCTTTGATGGCGCAGATATAGTTCTTGACTGCATTGATTCACTTAATCCAAAACTAAGCCTTCTTGAAGATGCCTACCACAATGGTGTCAGGATAATCTCATCCATGGGTGCTGCGCTGAGACGTGATCCTTCACTAATCAGGACAGGGGACATCTTCGATACATGGGGATGCCCTCTGGCACGCCAGATCCGGGCTGGACTAAGAAGAAGAGGAGTAGGACGAGGGATAGAGTGCGTATTCTCTCCTGAACATGTGAACTTCACATTCATTGATCCGGAAAAAGACCCAGGTGCAGAGCGCATGATTGACAGGGGGAGAAAGAGAGCCGTTCTGGGTTCACTTCCGACAATCACAGCGATCTTCGGAGAAAACATGGCACATCTGGCTCTACAGAAGCTCCTAGGTGATGATTCTCTCGAGGGCACAGAGGAATTCAAACCGAGGAAGTAGCAGATTTCCAGCAAAGCGGCGATATAAGTATTAAAGGAGGTTTTCATGGAAAGGAAAAACCTATTAATGCTTATCGGACTGCTCACAGCTGCTCTGCTTCTTCTCCCCTCATGCACTGAGAGTGCTCTCGGTCCATCAACGCTCAGGCTATCATTTGCTTCTGACTATGAAGAGCGGACACTTATGCCTTCATCTCCTGATAAGATGAAGGTCTCAAAGTATTCAGTCCATATCATAGGACCTGATGGCTATG
>CAKQTF010000377.1 GCA_934276695.1 uncultured Spirochaetales bacterium | reverse complement strand
CCGGCAAGGAGCCTGTCAAGTCCTATTGACGAGCCGACACCTGGCAGCTGCTCTTTTGTATAGAGAGATGCAAGGCTGTTGTATCTTCCGCCTGAGCATACGGATCCAAGGTCCGGCAGCTTATCGAGGAATGTCTCATATACAATGCCTGTGTAGTAATCAAGGCCTCTTGTTATTGATGGATCAAGCACAAAGCTCTTCTCTATTCCGACTGCTTTCAGGAGGCTGTAGATCTCCTCCAGACGGTCAGAAGAAGGGGATGGCCCGCCGGAGAGTCTTTTCAGCTCTGCAAGCGTGTCTTCAAATGATGATCCATTCCCTGCTGTGATATAAGAGAGGATCAGGTCTGCAGATGCCTCATTGCCTGTGATTTCGATGAGGATCCTCTTCACTTCATCCTCTCCGATCTTCCTGAGCTTATCAACAGCCCTAAGGATCTCGACAGAGTGCTCCTCTGCTCCTATCTTGCTGAGGAATGTGTTGAACAGCCCTCTGTGTGATATATGGAATGTGTATTCAGAGACACCAAGTGCAGAGAATGATGAATGCATCATTGATAGTATTTCGAAATCAGCTTCTGCATTATCAACGCCGACAATGTCGAAATCGCACTGGATGAATTCCCTGTATCTTCCTTTCTGTGGCTTCTCTCCTCTCCATACCTTATTGATATGGTAGCGCTTGAATGGCAGGGCAAGGGACTGGCTATGCATTGCCATGAACCTTGCAAATGGAACAGTCAGATCGAAGCGCATTGCGACTTCGCGGCCTCCATTGTCTTCGAAATGGAAGACCTGCTTATCTGTCTCTCCGCCGCCTTTGCCGAGAAGTACGGATGTATATTCAAGCACCGGTGTATCGATAGGGACAAAACCGTATAATGAGAAGTTGTCCTCTAGCTTCCTCATTATCTTTCTCTTCGGCATTTCCTCTTCCGGAAGAGAGTCCCTGAAGCCTTTTAGAATTACTGGATCAATCATAAATCCTCCAGCCTAGGATATTAACAGCAATTGGGGATACGGTCTACTGATAGCCTGGCATCTTGTTTTTTTTCAGCTGATTTAGTAGCTTTAAATGCTGTGTTTATAAGATATAGATCAAATGGAAACGGGAAATCCGTTCCTGTTGCAAAGATATATAGCCAGAAAGAGCATCCGATAAAGAACAGCATGATAGATAAGGATGCACTATGGGCGATAAGGAAGCTTCAGGCCAGCGGGGCTGAGGCTTATGTCGTCGGCGGTGCTATAAGGGATCTCATGCTTGGAAGAAAGCCGAAGGATGTCGATATCGCTACAAGCGCATCACCAAGGCAGGTCCAGAAGCTTTTCTGGAACAGCCGGATAATCGGAAAGAGATTCCGTATAGTGCATATCTTCTTCAATGATAAGATAATAGAGGTCACGACATTCAGGTCTGATGAGGAGAATTTCGAAGAAGGGAATAACAATATATTCGGTACGATTGAGCAGGATGCCAAGCGCCGTGACTTCTCGATAAACAGCCTGTACTACAATCCCGCAAATGGACAGCTGCTTGATTTCAATGATGCCTATGCGGATTTCAGGAAAAAGGTGATCAGGTCCCTTATCCCGCTCTCATATTCATTCTCAGAGGATCCAGTGAGGATGATCAGGGCACTTAAGTACCATGCGACTACAGGTTTCCGGCTTAAATGGAATATCAGAAGAGCGATAAAG
>CAKQTF010000376.1 GCA_934276695.1 uncultured Spirochaetales bacterium | reverse complement strand
CATTCGGGGTCTCCTCCGGAGCAGATGCAGCAAGCGGCCTGATCTGCGCAATACTTGCAGGCATAATCATCGGGACGCTATCAGGAGCATCATACCAGATCTCAGGTCCGACAGGGGCAATGGCAGCGATCCTTGTATCGCTTTCTGCCCAGTACGGGCTTCAGGGAGTATTCGCTGCATCATTCCTATCAGGCATCATACTGCTTCTCTTTGCCTTCATGAAGGCAGGAAAGCTCGTAAGCTTCATACCAAAGCCTGTTGTTACCGGCTTCACATCAGGAATCGCCATAATCATAGCGCTCGGCCAGATTGACAATGCATTCGGCACAGTAAGCAGAGGAACGGATGCAGTATCGAAGCTGATGAGCTATGCAGAGCTCGGTTTCCATCCATCGCTTTCAGTCGCGGGGATCACACTGCTCTCAGCTGCGATAATGATCCTATGGCCGAAGAAGCTTAACAGGATCTTCCCAGGATCGCTCCTTGCGATAATAGCTGCGCTTGTCCTTGAGATGATATTCTCTTTCGATGTTCCTATTGTGGGTGCAATCCCGCGCACGCTTCTTCCATCTGAGCGTCTTATGCTCTCATCGCTCTCCCCGTCATACCTTGCATCATTCATCGCACCTGCCTTCTCGATTGCGCTCCTTGGCATGATCGAATCGCTCCTATGCGGTGCAAGCGGTGCAAAGATGAAGGGAGAGAAGATTGATTCCACACAGGAGCTGTATGCACAGGGAATCGGCAATGCAATAATACCGTTCTTTGGCGGCATCCCGGCAACAGCTGCGATTGCACGCACCAGCGTTGCAATAAAAAGCGGCGGACAGACCAGGCTTGTCTCTGTCATCCATTCCATAGGACTGCTTCTGTCTATGTTCCTTCTCGGGCCATACATGGCAAGGATCCCCCTCTCAGCACTTGCAGGAGTCCTTATTGTCACAGCATGGAGGATGAATGAATGGAAAGCGATAAAGGCAATGATGAAGCACAGGATCAAGACAAGCATTGCGCAGTACTTCATCACTATGATAGCAACTGTAGTCTTTGACCTCACGACAGCAATACTCATAGGAATCGGGATATCAATGATCCTCTTCACACTCAGGATGACGAGGGATCTTAGCATTGAGATCGATGATGCGGATATCCCAGGAAGCCCTGTCCCGACCAGGATTGCATATATTGATGGAGCACTCTTCTTCGGGACCCAGGAAAGGATTCTGAAAGCCGTTGAGAAGATGAAGAATGATGGAGCAAAAAGGATAATACTCTCCTTCCGCGGAGTCACTGTGATTGACCACAGTGAGGCGGAGGAGCTTGAGGAAGTATTCATCAGGTCAAAGGCTGAGGGCATCGATGTTTATCTCTGCGGGCTCTCAGGAGACACAGAAAGGATATTCGAGCGTCTTGATATGGACTTCTACAGGTCATCAAGCTACTCATCAGTGATTGCATGCCTGGAAGCCCTTGGCCTTCCTGGAGTAAGGATTGACTGACAGGAGCAGAGCATAGCCAGGAATCTGATCCTAGCAGATGCACTCCTCAATCAGATTCCTGCCCATCAGGGCATCAATCCACTCTGAAGGAATTCCGTCAAGCCCGTATATTATTCCTGCAAGGCCCCCTGTAAGCGCAGCTATTGTATCTGTATCGCCACCGAGATTGACAGCCTTCAGCACTGAATCCTTATATGTGCA
>CAKQTF010000375.1 GCA_934276695.1 uncultured Spirochaetales bacterium | reverse complement strand
ATATAACGGAGGCAGGATCATATTTCGCAGCATCTCCTGTAAAGCGTTTGCTGATCTTCGCTGCAGGCCCGCTGACTAATTTCATTCTTGCAGCCATGCTGTTTGCTTTTGCGGCCATGATCCCTGTCGAGCATATCTCAGATAAAGCATACATTACACCAGTAAGCGAGTATAAGGAGCTATTCCATAGTGATATCACGCAGACTGGGATCAGAAAAGGGGATCTTGTGCTGAATGCAGGAAATGAGCAGATCACAGACTTCCAGATGCTTGAATCATATCTGCAGAAGCACAGCGGAGAGTCAGTATCCCTTGAGGTCGTAAGAGATGGCAGGATAATAAGCACACAGATCACACCTGTAAGAACTGGGGATTCATGGAGCTATGGCATTGCCATGCTCCAGAATCCTGTAATCGGACGCAGCGAGAATCCTGCATACGAGGCAGGAGATCAGATAGCATATGCAGATGGGAAAAGCATTGAATGGACATATGACCTGTACTCAATCGGAAGGAAATGCACCGAGATAACCATTATCAGAAATGGCAGTGCAATCACTCTGCCATTGGATATGACACAGATACTACCATTCGCATGGGAATCGGATCTCAGACGCTATAGAGATACAGATAGGCCGGTTTCATATGGATTCAGAAAAGCAGCAGAGACGGGACTGACAACACTTGAGGCACTTGGGGCACTCATAACATTCCAGTTTGATGATGCAAGGACAATAATCACTGGACCGATGAAAGCAGCTTCATCATTCAGCAGTATTTCAGCACTCGCATTCAGGACAAGCAGCGCATCTGGTGTACGGACAGTACTCATGCTTCTTGCCTTTGTATCAATCAGCATTGCAGTAGGAAATCTGATTCCTGTGCCTACGTTTGATGGCGGAGGAATGCTTATGAGCGCGGCTGAGCTGATAAAAGGAAAACCGCTGAGACCGAAGACATATATTATCCTTCAGATCAGCGGCATGATAATCGCCTATTCAATAATAGCTTTCATGTATGGTCTGGATATCAGGGACATGATTGCGAGATGATATTACGATCTCTTATCAGGCGGAGCACTCTCAATGAAGATGGATGACTGGTCAACATTGACAAATGTTGTTGTCTCAGCATGATAGCCGATCTTGAATGAACCAGTCTCACCGTTTCTGTTCTTCGCAACAATGAGCTTTGTCACCTGTATAGTAGGCCTGCCCTCATTATCACGGGCATTCCTCTGCTTCTCCTCTTCCGTAAGCTGCCGCTTTCTATGGAGGAAGCATACAATATCAGCATCCTGCTCGATTGCTCCGGAATCCCTGAGGTTTGAAAGAACAGGCTCCCTTTCCTCGCTATCACGTGATACCTGGCAAAGCACAACAATCGGTATATGAAGTTCACGCGCAAGGGACTTAAGGCCCTTGGATACAGTTGCAACACGCTCAAAATCCCTGAGATCCCTGCTGTTTGAACCAGAAAGAGATACAAGGCCGATATAGTCAATCACAATGCAGTCTACAGACATCTCCTTGTTGATTGATCTTGCTTTCCCCCTGAGATCAGCAAGGCTTATATTAGGCACATCAACGATGTACATATTCTTGCCTTTCTCGTATAGCCTCTCAGCAGCACCGAGCACCCTGTCAAATTCATCATCCATGAAATTGGCACGGATTATCTTAGAGAGATTGACTTTGCTCTCTGCTGCAAGA
>CAKQTF010000374.1 GCA_934276695.1 uncultured Spirochaetales bacterium | reverse complement strand
CAGCTCGGCACTGTGCTCTGGTGATACAATCTGGAAGTCACATCCGCCACAGGATCCATAATACGGGCATATAGGCTTAATGCGCATAGGCGAAGGCTCAATGATCTCAATGGCCTCTCCCCGAAGCACTCCCTTCTCTTCCCTGAGCTCTGATACAGCTACCTCTTCTCCTGGAAGTGCATTCCCGATAAGGGCAATGCAGCCATCCATATGCGTGAGCCCCAATGCATTCGCAACAAGCTTCTCTATTCTTACAGCCACTCTTTCAGCCTCTCTGCATACTCTCCGATCACGCCGATCCCGCTCAGCCAGAAGTCCTTATCCTCAATATCAAAGCCGGCGCTCCTTGCTACATCAACAGCATTCTCAGAGCCTGTCATAGCAAGTATATTCCTATATCTGGCAGGGAAATCAGGAGCTTTGTCCTTCGTTGAGAACAGTGCAAGTGCAAATAGCTGACCAAATGCATACGGATAGTTATAGAAGCTGAAATCCGCACTGTAATAGTGGCTCTTCACTGCCCACATATAAGGATGCTTCTCACTAAGCGCATCACCGTATGTCCTTTCCTCCGCATCAAGCATCAGGCGGCTGTACTCATCTGCTGTGACCTCTCCCTTCTCCCTTGCACTGAATGCGCTCTTCTCGAAGTAGAAGCGGGAGAGTATATCCACACAGACCTGTGCTGCAGACTGGACAAAGCTCTCGATCACAGGAAGCGCATCACCATGGCTGCATGTCTTCAGCACTTCCTGGAATATGATCTGCTCACCGAATATCGAGGCTGTCTCTGCAAGCGTCATCGGATAAGATGAGAGAGACATAGGAAGATCCTTCACAACACTGTCATGATATGCATGCCCAAGCTCATGTGCTATCGTTGAGATGCTGTCGTATGATGAATCGAAATTGCAGAGCACCCTGGATTCTCCTCTGAGAGGGAATGATGTATCATAGGCCCCGCCGACCTTTCCCTTATGAGGTTCCGCATCAATCCAGCCCCTATCAAAAGCAGACTGAACAAATGCACCCATCTCAGGAGAGAATGAGGAGTATGATCCGATTACAATATTCTTAGCCTCATCAAATGAATAGCTTTTTGAAGAATGGCCTACAGGTGCGAAAAGGTCATAGAATGCAAGCTTATCAAGGCCCAGGAGCTTTGCTTTTGTATCAAAATAGGACCTGAACATCGGAAGTGATTCCTCAAGCGCTCCGATCAGTGCATCAAGTGCCTTCCCTGTTATCCTGGATGAGAACAGAGATCTCTCAATAGGGCTCTTCCATCCCCTTCTCTTCTCTAAGATAAGCACAGTGCCCTTAACTCCATTAAGAGCAGCAGCAAGTGCGGTCTTATGCTCACCGAGAATCCTGATCTCCCTTTCAAAGGCATCCTTACGGATGCTTCTATCAGGGTTCATCGCAAGTCCTCTGAGCTCGATAAGCGTCTTATCACCATCTGCAATCGAAGATGTGACAGCAGCCTGGAGCCTCTCCCAGCTTGATGCCGATACCTTCATCATCTCATTGGCAAGCGACTCCTCTGCAGGAGACATCTGATGGGACTGCATTGTCCGGATCTCACTGAGTCTCAGGCTGTACTTCTGAAGCTCCGGAGCATCAAACTCGTCTGTTCTGTCCTTCAGGCTGTGTATGAGTCTGCATTTCAGTCTGGGTCTCTGCTGCTTCTACAATCGCCGGCTGATGTTTAGATGCT
>CAKQTF010000373.1 GCA_934276695.1 uncultured Spirochaetales bacterium | reverse complement strand
TATATGAGCAGATGCTTATAGGGGATGCCGCTTCAAGATAGAGCATTGAGGCAATAAGGAAAATGGCAGCTGCAGGGATAAGAATCACAAGAATAGCATTATGAGGGAAAAGCAATGCTTTCCATATTCTTTTTATATTCATCCTCCAGCCTCTGTATTTCCTGGCAAAGTGTAATCCCTGTTCAGAACCTATGGTGCTCTATAAGCAGAAATAGCTTATAAAGCAGGCAGAATCCTCTGAAAAAATAGAAGCTAGTAGCCAAATCTATAACAAGAGAATCTTTGTCCAATAGACTAAAGGCAGTATAGCACAAGCCTTGGAAACCGTTAATATTCTAAGACAGGCTTGTAATGCAGCAGGATTCTGCATTGATCAAGGGCCATAGTATTGGCATGGATAAGGGTCTATATCCACATTGCAAAGTGTGCTTAATTGCTTTTTTGTGCAGAATTCAGGTTATTGAACTTGCTTTTTCGTGCAAAAATCGCAATGTCTAACCTGCTTTTTCGTGATATCACTCAATTGGGCCATCATATGGGTGTCTGTTGCAAACAGGAGGAATTTTTAGAATATGTTAAGAAGAAAAATTTATGCTGAGCTTGTATCCTGGAAAGAAAGAAGCAATGGTGCGACTGCTATAATGATTGATTGAGCCCGCCGTGTAGGTAAAAGCTTCATTGCGAAGAGTTTGCAAAGGCAGAATACAGGAGTTATATCCTGATTGATTTTGGCCAGGCTCCCAAAGATGTTCTGGATCTCTTTGTTAACGACAGTGCTAATCCCGATCTGTTCTTTGCAAAACTATCAGCTTTTTATTCAATAACCCTCTATAGACGAGAGTCATTGATAATCTTTGATGAGGTACAGCAATATCCAAGAACACGTCAGCTCATTAAATATCTTGTAGCTGATGGGAGGTTTGATTATCTGGAAACTGGTTCGCTGATCCATCTGAGAAAGAATGTACATGATATCATAATCCCATCGGAAGAGGATCATATAGAGATGTTTCCTCTTGATTTTGAAGAGTTCCTTTGGGCATTAGGTGATAATGCTACATATCCTCTGATACGATATTGCTTTGAAGCAAAGATTCCGCTGGGTGCTTCCTTACATAGAAAAATCATGAATGATTTCCGGCAATACATCCTTGTTGGAGGTATGCCACAATCTGTTCTGGCTTATATTGATGGGAAGAACTTTGAAGCATCTGATAATGCTAAGCGAAGAATACTGAGGCTCTATCGTGAAGATGTAGCAAAATTTGCAGAAGGGTATGAAGATAAGGTTTTTGCTGTATTTGATGGTATTCCTGGGCAACTTTCAAAAAAGGAAAAGAAATATAAGCTTTCTTCTCTAGGCAAGCAGGCTCGATTCCGTACATATGAGGATTCATTTATCTGGTTGAATGAGGCTATGATTATCAATGCCTGCTTTAATACTATGGATCCCCATGCTGGTCTGGCTTTAAGTTCTGATAATGCTACACAGAAGTGTTATCTTGCAGATACTGGATTGCTTGTCTCGCTTACTTTCCAAGACAGAAAATTCACTGATAATGAACTATACCGTGCTATTCTCTTTGATAAGCTGAGCATTAACGAAGGAATGCTGATTGAGAATGCTGTTGCCCAGATGCTTAGGCATAAACGGTCTCGTCTGTATTTTTATTCAAGATCTGATAATTGTAACCGTGAGAATAATATGGAGATAGAC
>CAKQTF010000372.1 GCA_934276695.1 uncultured Spirochaetales bacterium | reverse complement strand
GGATAAGCCCGGAGGAAAGCCATCTCACCATTCTCCCCATCTGGGTACGGGATATCCTCATCGCCCCTGCCCATCATATCAAAGAAGTCCCGGAACTCCTCGTTGGTCTTCTCTATATCACATAGAGTGAAGCGTCCCCAGTCCATCTCATTCAGCTCTGCCCTTCTCTCTATATCCATATGCCAGCTGGAATTCAGGATATCTGATGTCTGCACTGCGCGCTTCAGGACGCTAGAGTATATCTTATCGAAATGCCAGCCTCTTATCCTGTCATGAAGAAGCTCTGCCTGCCTTCTTCCCTTTCCGGAAAGGTCTGCATCCTCATTGAAGAGATTCGTATTCTGGTTTCCATGCCTTACAAGATACAGATGCTTCATCTCTTTGCTGCCCTATATCTTCCGATGGCATCGTCAATCAGATCCGTAAGTGAATCATCCGGCATGATCTGCCTTCTGCCAGATAGCCGTGATATCCTCTGAAGCTCTTCAACAGAATAAGCAGAAAGCCCTATGAGAGCAGCTCCTAAAGCGCTGATCTCCTCTGTCTCAAGGAGTGTCACAGGATGATTCAGGGCTGATGCAAGATACCTCATGAACAAACTATTTCCTGTGATTGCCCCGCCTGATGCGAAGACATAGTCAGGATCAAGGCCGTAGGACCTCTCCAGATCATCCCTCATTATCCTGCTCACAGCAGAAAGGTATAGATATGCAGCCTGGGCCAGCTCAGATCCTGATGCATTACTATCCAGCTCAGATATATATAGCTTTCCAGGAAGAAGATCATGTCCGATGAAATCCCCATCCTGGGCAAATATGCATGCTGCACTCTTCCGCTCTAATGCCTCAATATCATGATTCATCTTCTCATAGTCATCATAGCCTGTTATTGCCATCACTTCCCTTAAAAGGGCTCCGAACGAACGGAATGAGCGTGTTGCAATGAATGACGATGGCCTGAATGAAGGGCTTATATAGCTTTTCCTTGATGGGGAGATCTCCTTCACACTGGATTCAGGCACGATTGCAGCCAGGACCTCAGATGTTCCCATCGATGAATAATACACCTGCTTTCCTTCAGAGGCCAGAATCCTCTCTATGCCATAGAACCCGGCAATGTGATCATGGCCGCCAAGGCCATAGACAGTCCCATCACATTCCCCCATAGCGCTTCCCATAGGAAGGATATCTTCAGGCAGCCGTATCGAGAATGCAGCAGAAAGCTCTCTTATCCACTCCTTTGTCCTTATATCAAACATTCCAGACCTAGCCGCCTGAGAATAATCCCAGGCCGCTGAGCCAGTTTTCCTATAGCATAGGTATGATGAGAGCGGAAGATAGAAGTCTGCATCATTGCATTCAGCCATATTCCGCTTCATCCAGAGGATCTTATGCACTGAGAAAAGCGGGTTCTGGGCTGTTCCGATCCTCGATGCTGGAGCAAGGGCTTCAATCACCTTCCGCTCCTCATCTGTGGATGTCACAGAATATGCATTCCATAGCGGCGCATCAGAGAGTGCCTTCCCATTCCTTACAGGAACAACAGACTCCCCTACCGTTGAGAATCCGATAGAGGAGACTTCAAACTCCGATGCAAGCTCTGATAAAGCAGAATCAACAAAGCCCTCAATTCCCTGAATGCTGAAGAACTCCTCACCCATGAACGAAGTCTTAGGAGTAGGCCTTTTCATGACTTTCAGGATCACACCATCCTCACCGAGGA
>CAKQTF010000371.1 GCA_934276695.1 uncultured Spirochaetales bacterium | reverse complement strand
GAAGAAACCATCGTACGGGACATCACCCTCATTACAGCAGCTTCAAAAGATTTAGAAGCTGCACGCTATGTTCAAGAACTCTTTAGCAATCACTACTTCCGCCTCTATACCAATACAGATGTTATCGGAGTAGAAACTGCTGGAGCCTTGAAGAATATCATCGCTGTTGGAGCTGGAGCCCTACACGGTCTTGGTTATGGGGACAATGCCAAAGCAGCCATCATCACGCGCGGTCTCGCTGAAATCACGCGCCTTGGCGTTAAGCTCGGAGCTAGCCCATTGACCTATAGCGGTTTGTCTGGGGTCGGTGACTTGATCGTTACCGGAACTTCTGTTCACTCTCGCAACTGGCGAGCTGGGGATGCTCTCGGACGTGGCGAAAAATTGGAAGATATCGAAGCCAACATGGGTATGATCATTGAAGGGATCTCTACGACCAAAGTCGCCCATGAACTGGCGCAAGAATTGGATGTCTACATGCCGATTACACAGGCCATCTACCAAGTCATCTACGAAGGGAAAGATATCCGCGAAGCCATCCACCACATGATGAGCAATGAATTTAAAGAAGAAAACGAGTGGAAATAAGTCAACCACCCTAACATCAATCCTACCTTTTAGAAAGGAAACTATATGACTAAAGTTAGAAAAGCAGTCATTCCTGCGGCTGGTTTGGGGACACGCTTCCTCCCAGCTACCAAAGCTTTGGCAAAGGAAATGTTGCCAATCGTTGACAAACCTACGATCCAATTCATCGTAGAAGAGGCTCTGAAATCTGGAATTGAGGAAATCCTTGTCGTAACAGGGAAGGCCAAACGTTCAATCGAAGACCATTTCGACTCTAACTTCGAATTGGAATACAATCTCGAGCAAAAAGGCAAGACTGACTTACTCAAGTTGGTCAATGATACAACAGCGATCAATCTTCATTTCATCCGCCAAAGTCACCCTCGAGGTTTAGGGGACGCTGTTCTTCAAGCGAAAGCTTTTGTTGGGAACGAGCCTTTTGTCGTTATGTTGGGCGATGATCTCATGGACATCACCAATGATGATGCCTTGCCATTGACCAAACAATTGATGAACGACTACGATGAAACCCATGCGTCAACCATCGCTGTGATGGAAGTCCCTCACGAAGAGGTTTCTTCTTACGGTGTGATCGCACCTCAAGGCGAAGGCATTAACGGTCTTTATAGCGTTGAAACGTTTGTCGAAAAACCAAACCCAGAGGACGCTCCAAGTGATCTCGCTATTATCGGACGCTACCTCTTGACTCCTGAAATCTTTGATATTCTTACAAATCAAGAACCAGGTGCTGGCAATGAAATTCAATTGACGGATGCAATCGACACCCTTAATAAGACCCAACGAGTCTTTGCCCGTGAATTTAAAGGCCAACGCTACGATGTTGGTGATAAATTCGGCTTCATGAAAACTTCGATCGACTATGCCTTGAAACACCCTCAAGTCAAAGATGATCTTAAACAATATATTATCGACCTTGGAAAAAAATTAGAAGCATCTGAACAAACTGCAGACTAAAAAAGAAGGAAGAGAGATTTCATTCTCACTTCCTTTTTTGTTGTATCTTATAAACTGTATCGTTTAATGGGTTCTACGTTTTTCGATGTAGTAGCCAAATCCAAAAACTGTCAAAAGAACTCCGCCTACCATCGTCGCGATTGAGATACTTTGTCCGGTTGATGGTAATTTTTTCTCACCTTTCTTC
>CAKQTF010000370.1 GCA_934276695.1 uncultured Spirochaetales bacterium | reverse complement strand
CAATGAGATATAGCATTGAGATTGTTCCGGATTCCCCATCGATATTATGGATGCTTATCGGGCGTCTCAGAAGAGGATCCAGTTTTCCGGATAGCCTTAAATTGACAAATTGCCCAGGCTTTGCTTTTCTTGCGATAGAAGGCACTTCGAGAATCATCTCATAAATATCCTTAGCAACACGTCTGTTTCTGATTATCTTTCCGATTTCTAACAAGATGAAAACCTCCATTAGAATTAAATCTATAAATTAGTATCTAAATGGATTATTGAAAGTCAAACAGAAAGTGAATAATCAATAAAAATTTATCAATAATTTTTTATTTAATCTGATTCTTTTGAAATATTTTGCAAAAATGCAGATTACTGTTCTTCCTGCAGGTATCTGTCAGCCCTGAGTGCGACAGCTAAAAGCAGGCAGTCTTCGATACTGTAGAGATCCCATCCGAAAATCTCCTTAATCTTATCCAGCCTGTATTTTATTGTGTTATACCTGGCTGAGAGTGAATCTGCTGTCTTCTGTATGGAGAAGAAGCCTGCAATATATGCTTCTATGGTTGCATAGTACTCTGTATGCCTTTCCTCATCATACTGCTTAAGCAGGGAAGAGGTCCGGTCTCTTAGGCTATAGAGGTCTTCTCGGTTCCTGACATTGAAAAGCATCTTATATATGCCAAGGTCATCATAGAACCTCAGATGCTTCGTGTTCTTAGCTGACAGCTCCATGATGAGAGCTGTCTTTGCATCATAATAGCTTTTCCTTATATCCCAGATATTCTCATATGTATGCCCGACTCCGATTGCAAGTGACAGAGGCCCATAATATGAAGCGAGCTTATCGAACAGCCTCTTTGCGAGATCCCTGAAATACATCTCTGTCTCGCTGTATGAGATTGTGGCCCTTGCTATTATGAGCACTGTGCCGTTCCTGGTGATGCTGAAGGAATTGCTTCCAAGGACTTCACGGCTCCGCTCTATGAGCCCTGAGAGATCTGTCTGCACTGTCGGCTTTATTATGATAGAGCAGACATACTCATTGACTCTTATACCCATCATGCGGGCATGCTTCAGTACCGTTGCCTTATCATTCTCTGTGAATATGAGCTCCTGGAAGAAGTTGTCCTCATATGTGCTTGAGAAGTCATATCCATCCACGCTGAGGATATCGAATTCAAGGCCGCGGATCACAGCTGATATGGTCGAATCCGGAGAGAGCAGGATTACGGATATTCCTGCTTTCCCTGCAGCTTCCGCAAAAGCTGAGAGATTGTATTTCTGCGAGTTCTTGATGCATATGGCACTCACATCAGATGATTTGTAATACTCAAGAAGCGCATGCCATTCAGCCCTGTTATAAGCGCGCAGAACATCGAAAGAGGCAATTACAAGGCTATTCTCGCCGGTTTTTGTGTTCTCAATGCCCTCAAAGATAGCAACAGAGGATACTGTGGAGCTGAGATTCTCTGCTGCCACAAGCACTTTTGAGCCGCTCATATAAGGTTTCTTCACTATTTCAGAGAGTCTAAGTTTCATATGCTTCAGATCTGATTATAACAGCTATTGGAATGCATATTATCAGAATCGTAGAAAACAGTCATGCATGCTTATCATCAGGCAGGCAAAAGCCATATATGTATGCTTCCTGAGTTTTTAATCTGCGTTTTCTGTGCTATCTTAATCTGTATGAAGAGCATAGAAATCGGCAATGGGACATTTGACAAGCTCATAGAAGCAGGG
>CAKQTF010000369.1 GCA_934276695.1 uncultured Spirochaetales bacterium | reverse complement strand
ACATACGATCTCAGAGGACTCTTCAGAAGCTTCCTGACCTTCCCGTTTCCATTTATGGTCGGAAGGACAGCAGATTTATATACCTTCTCGATAAGCAGCGGGACAGTGAGCATTATCTGAGGCCTGACATCCTTCAGGGCTGGAAGCAGGATGGATACTGCTGGCGGTTTTCCCAGGAATGTTATATGCGCACCTCTCATCATCGTCAGTATCTGGCCGATCGTGAATTCATACACATGGCTCATTGGCAGGATTGAAAGCGCATTATAGCCAGGCTTGATCTTAACATACACATCCGTTGAGAGATCTGCGCATCTGAGGATATTGCGATGCGTCAGCATCACTCCCTTGCTTGTTCCGGTTGTGCCTGAAGTATAGATTATTGATGCAACATCATCCTCAGCTGGCGCGGAGAAAGACAGAGCAGATGAACTGATCCTGGTCTCCTTCATAGGAAAGCCCGGCGCAGTGATGTACATATACCCATCAGGGATATCGTGGATATTGAGAAGATCCTCAATCCTGAAGATATCGAGGCTGCTGTGGCTGCTTCTGTAATCCTTTATCTTCTGAAAGCTCTTAGCATTCACAAGGATTCCCTTTGCCCCTGAGTCTTCAAGGATGAATGAGGCCTCCCTTGCTGTGAAGTCAGGAAGGATCGGTACAGCTATTCCGCCGAAATATGTGATTGCAAGATACATAACCATCCAGTTAGGACAGCTTTCTGCAAAGATCGCGACCCTATCCCCCTTAGCATATCCATGGCTGAGAAGATATGATGCGACTGCTCTTGAATAAATCGAAAGCTGCATGTATGTCATGTCGCTTTCCTCTCCGGCCCTGTATACGCTATAGCATAGCTTCTGCGGCCATCTGGATGAAACAGCCTCAACAAACTGCGGGAATGTATACCCCATCACGCATTTCGGTCTCAGCCCATCTTCCCTTCTGACCTTCCTGCACTTCCTGAATGTTATCTTCTCGGCCTTGGCCTTCTTCTTTTTTTCCTTCTTATCTTCCTTACTCATTGATAAAACCCTCTGTCTCCTCTCCCCGTTCAAGAACCCTGATGAATATTCCTGACGGCATTGCCTTGTAGGCAAGATCCCTTACAATCACGCTGCGGTTGTTGTTGTCGGAGAGATGGACGAAATAGACATGGTCCCCATGCCTTGAAGTCCGAGCTGCAAAATCCACAGCATCCTTGTTGTCAAGATGCCCATAGCTTCCTCTGACCCTTGCCTTGAGCCATTCAGCATATGGTCCGTTGTCCAGCATTGAAGCGTCATAGTTTGCTTCTATGAACTTCACATCTGCCTCCCTTGCATATGCAAAGGCCTCTGGAGGGATCATACCGCTGTCTGTGAGGACAAAAGCTGAGGAGGAATCTGTTCTTATGAAATACCCTGACGAGCCTTCGCTGTCATGGAAAGTCATGAATGGGACAATCCTGAAGCATCCGATTGAAATCTCATCACCATGCCTGAATGTATGAAGCTTCTCATACTCTATCTTCTGCTTCTGGATCACGCTCCTGAGTGCTTTATGGCTTCTATCTGACAGGAACACAGGAAGCCCTGTCTTCCTCATGAAAGTGCCCACGCCCTTCGAATGGTCCGGATGGAGATGAGTCAGGAACATTGCAGATATGCTTTCCTTTGGGATTGAATGCATTGCCATGCATTCTGAAAGCTTCTTGTATGTCACACCGCAATCAATGATGACGGTCTCATCC
>CAKQTF010000368.1 GCA_934276695.1 uncultured Spirochaetales bacterium | reverse complement strand
CTTTACGCCTGCAACGACATACTGGCCCGGAAGATTCTTCTTCAGGTCGATCAGGCTGTTGCCGGAGAAGCTGTCACCTTCGGATACCTTCACTGTGAAGAGAATGAATTCCGCATCTGAGAAATAGATGATATCAGAGAAGAGCCCTGATTCTATTATCCCTGATACCCTTGCTGCTGCTTCCTGCTCCGGGTTCACTATGTGCGTGATCCCCAGGATCTTGTTGTCATATCCGTTCTTTCCGAGATAGCTGATCCCTCTTATTGCAGCAATCGTGTTTGATACCATCGGGAATGTTGATGCAACAATGCCGCATGATACGAGATTGACCTCATCGCTTTCAGTTACGGCAATCACCGCATCAGCGCTCTCGCATCCGGCTTCCCTGAGCTTATCGATATCCGTTGCGCTGCCGCATACTGCCATGCAGTCGAGCTTTGCTACTGCCGAGGCGCATCTTTCCTGATTGGAGTCAAGGAATGTGACAGCCTTCTTCTCCTCTATAAGGTGGCGTGCCAGCCTTAGGCCTCGTCTCCCTGCTCCGAAAATGACAACATTCATACGGGTTATTATAAAAATTTCCCTGCTAGCAGGCAACACTAAGGCCTAGCCCTTCAGTATGCTATTGCAAATCGCATCGGTTTTGATGTAAAAGAACTTCATATCTGCAAAGGACAGAAGAAGATGCTGGAAGGAACTATCGAGGGAGCGCAGGCTGAGGAGCTTGCCTCCGTTTACGAAAAGCTGGATCAGGCAATATCTGGATTCCTATCGGAATATGATATACGCTGCAGGCGCGGATGCGGGGCATGCTGCGAGCATTTTGTCCCTGATATAACTGAAGCTGAGGCAAATTACCTTGCTCTTCATATCATAGAGAATAAGAGGGAAGAGGAGGTGCAGAGACGCTTTCTGGATTTTCAGGAAGGCTCAGAAGGCCCATGCCCCCTTTATAATAAGGATGATGAGCATCACTGCTCTGTCTATGATGCAAGGCCTCTTATCTGCCGCCTGTTCGGATCCTCATGCTTCGTTAATAAGGAAGACCGGCCGATGTTCAGGCATTGCCGGTGGAATGACAGCGATAGGGATCTGTCTCCTTCTGATATCACAACTGACGTGCCTGTAATGGGAAAATACGGGCTTGCTGTTGAGAGTGTGATATCAAACAGCTCTGCAACTGTCCTTCTTCCTGAAGCTGTAACCAGAGCGATATTCAAGCTGTCGATGATCATACGCTACAACGGCGGTGATGACGATAATACAATAGGTGCATGATGACAGAATTCATACCAAGGGCTAAGGCAGAATCGCTTGCCTCATATATTCCAGGCCTTCTGAACAGGATCCTCCTTTCTGGAGATGATGCTGAGTTCATCCTGATCTCATCTGAAGGAGTGCTTTCCACAGAGTTTGATGTTGCTGTGATAGAAGACGGTGCTGTGTCTTATATCTCAGATGATTCAAGGAAAGCAGAGGTGGAAGCATTTCTGACACATAAACCCACGGTCTGAGACCCGCTCCGGGCCATAATGACACAGAAGGCGGTGCTTTAGGTTCCCGGATGGGCACAGATGTCCGTATCCATGGACTATGCTCATATGTGTAATCTGTGTAATTCTATATACTGCATAAAGATATATCATTTGGCACGGAAAATGCAGAGTCTCTTATGTAAGCCGGATGGCTTATATATAGGAGATTGATGATATGAAATATGCAGTTAGCAAGAGAAACCCGGA
>CAKQTF010000367.1 GCA_934276695.1 uncultured Spirochaetales bacterium | reverse complement strand
GAGATAATCAGAGAGAACTGAGAGCATCTGCAAAATAAGAGAGATTGCCATCGAAAGACATGGCCTTTCTCTCTATCTCAGCCTGCTTATCACGGCTGAATGAATCCTGGGAAAGCACTTCGAACTTTCCCTTGAGCATATTATCAGTGACACCTCTGCTCCACTCGCTTCCGATAGCCTCTTTCTCAAGTACTGTCCCATCCTTGAGCTTTATCCTGACAATCGACCCGCGGACCGAGAATGCAGAATCCCCATATGCCTCATTGTTCTCAACCCTGACCTTATCCATGATAGGCAGATAGGATGCGGCATCAGAGAGGGCTCCCGCAGAGAATGCATCAGGAAGCAGATTCCCAGTCCTGAGGCATACAGAGACCGTATACGGAAGAGACAGCCTTGCAGATGAGGCATTAAGAGGCAGAGAGACTCCTGAATTCAGCTGATATGAATAAGGATATGTCCTTACAAGTATGTCATCCACATCATCCAGGCTGAATCTGCACTCCTTCATTATCGCTTTCAGGGCAGACATAGCAGGATGGACAGAAGCGCATGCGCTGAATTCCTTGAACACTATCCTCATTATCAGGAAATCCTTTCCAAGCTCTGAATCGCTCTCCTTTCCTGAATAAATGCTGGCAAGCGACTTCCTGCCATCAAGTATAGCCTCCGGGCCTGTCATACCCCGTTTAGCTGCATTGACGGCAATCAGGCCAAGATAGCATGGCCATCCGCCATAGAAATCCTTGCTGTCAGTGCCTGATAGAAAGCTTATGAAAGGACACACTGGAAGCAGGCTTCCTGCGATTCCTATTGCATTCAGCATCTCATCCCTTGTGAGTCCAGCCATCATGCCCGCAGTTGCAAGAGAGGCAAAAGCCCCGTTCAGCCCTGGCCCATGAAGGCCTAGCATCCTGACTTTCTCTGTGGATTTCAGTCCCATCCTAAGACACAGCTCATAACCAAATAGAACTGCTTTGATAACAGTCTCCGTGGACGGCTTATACAGTTCATAGACTGCAAAGGCAGCTGACCATACATACACCCCAGGATGAACAGAAGCACCCATACCTGAGACATCATCAAGCTCTATGTTGCTGGTCCGTGCAGCATTTGCAAACGCAGCGCCCTCGGCTGAGAATCCCTCAGGCTCACCCCATATTCTGCTGTCTCCTGATGCCGATATTGATTCAACCATCCCGATAAGAGGCTGGCATAGCCTATGCGACACTGTGTATGATGTGCAGGAGGAGAGAGGCTTCTCTTACCTGTTCATAACGCATGATCTATCTGTAGTCCGCCATATAAGCAACAGCATAATGGTAATGTATCTTGGACAGGCACTTGAGACTGCACCTACAGAAGAGCTCTTTAATCATCCTATCCACCCATATACAAAAGCTCTGCTTGCAGCAATCCCGCTTCCTGTTGTGCATAGGAATGAGATCCGGCATGAGCTCTTAAAGGGAGAGATCACAAGCCCAATTGATCCTAAGCCTGGATGCCGGTTTGCCTCCCGCTGTCCTTTTGCTTCTGCTCTATGCCACACGGAGACGCCTGCCCTTGAGAATATAGGGAATGGCCATTCTGTTGCATGCCATAGAAAGGAGGAATTCCTATGAATGAAGGTTATATTGAGAGTATCGTTGATGCATTCTATTCGCTTAAGATGGAGGATATCCCTGCTGATGCCATCCACCAGGTGCAGCGGTGCCTCCTTGATTATCTAGGCTGCACATCATACACAGTGTCGCATAGGCTATGCC
>CAKQTF010000366.1 GCA_934276695.1 uncultured Spirochaetales bacterium | reverse complement strand
GCCGATGCGTATGCTGGCTTCTTTAGTGCAGAAGAAAAAAATCATGCAATCAACAATGAAATAGGTTTGTCGCAGATATTACAACAAAGAAACATATCTAAAGAACAATTCTTTAAGGAGCTCACTGATAAAAGCAAATACACTCAATATGAAGATTCTGATGTATGGATTGATAATACAAGGTTTAAAAATTTAAGTTTAAAGCCAAGCGAGCAAGAGAACAGAAAACTTAGAAAGGAAATCAAATCTGCGCTAGCCTTCTCAAAGGAATTCAAAAGAGAAGTCTTTCTTCTCAGCGAAAACATTGGAGACGATTATTATTCAGTAACTAAGGGTAAAAATCCTGATGCGATTACTGATTTCAAAATACTGGAAATAAAGAACATAACAGGAGGTGATAATACTCTAAAAAGCACATTAAGCGATGCCGCTGCTCAATCATCTGACATAATATACATAAACATAAGCGGAGACAGTGCAGTAGCAAATAATTTCGAAAATGTCTTAAATGGTAAAATACATATATCAGAGTCTCTTAATGGCAAAGTAATTGTATTCTCTGTAGATGATAAGAATTTTAAATCATTTTTGATAAACAAAAAGGAGAAACTTGCTATAGCTTCTCCTTGGAGCGCCCGGATATTAGAAGCCTCTGTGCGCAGGGGCTATCAGATTAACTCTGACAATCAAAATGTAAATGAGATTCCAGATTCTGTCAATAGCAGCATCCTGCGTCAGGAGAACCTCACACCGGAACAGCGTGTTGCAGGGAATGCAAAGAGGCATCAGAAGAGCACGTACTCAGAGTTCAGCCTGAATGATGTGCATGATATGCTGGATGCTGATGTGTTCGTTCCGGACTCGCTCCTTGATAAGTACTCATCAGATGAGAGAGTGATCGCTGAGAAGGCAGACAGGGCTGTGCTCGCGGATGCGTTCCTTGCTGACAATGAGGTAAGGAAGGCTCTTGTTGAGCATCATCAGATAGATGCATTCCTCTCTGCGATGAAGGAGTACTACGGCTCTGGGTACAACAGCAACACAGAGAGCCTGTTAAGGAAGGCCTTCGCATACAACAGGACTCAGACGCCTTCCCAGATGAGGAAGGGCTTCCGTGCTGAATACGGCACAGGCAACATAGAGAAGCTGATGGAGCTGAAGGCAATGCTCACAAGGCGCAGGGTCAGCAAGAAGTCAAAGAACGGCAAGGCATACTCCCAGATCTATGTCCCTGATACAGCAGAGACATACCAGCTGATAAAGAACCTCGACAGGACTTCATCCGAGGCAGATATAAAGGCAGTCACTGACAGCATAAACTCGAATACGAATATGTGGCTCAGGGGTTATCTGAAGGCCACAGAGCTTGACTATTCAAGAAGGTTCATCGATGCGGATGTCGGAAGCTATGACTATCTGAAGGCAAAGTCTGCACTGATGTATCTGTCACTAGGGGAAGCTGGATACCTCTAGAATGGAAGCGGAGCTGTGAAGCTCATTTCCTCTCCTGTTCTCGGATGGATGAATGATATGGATGCTGCATGAAGAGTAAGTCTTTCATCATTCTCATTATGGCCATAGAGCCTATCTCCTATTATAGGGTGTTTGAGACCAGATGCAGCATGCACCCTGAGCTGGTGCGTCCGTCCTGTCTCTGGATGGAATATCACTCTTGTTGCAGCTCTGCCTTTATATTTAATTATTCCGCTTCTCTCCCATAAGGTGCGTGCGGCTTTTCCGTTTTCAAAATCGACAATCTGGTATGGC
>CAKQTF010000365.1 GCA_934276695.1 uncultured Spirochaetales bacterium | reverse complement strand
CTTATCCTGCCTTCATTCCCGAACCGGCTTCTTTATTATATTTCTCTGCCGTTCGTGTTCTGAATTGACAGAAGCTCCTCTGCTTCTCTCCTCTTCCCCTTCGCTCATTCCTGTCAAAGATCTCTCTCTGCCGCCTCTCTTCAGGCTTCCGCCCTCATCCTTGCGACAGCTAAGTAATTTACACCATATCGCGATCATTGTAAACCACTTTTCGCTATTTTTTTTGCTGTTTTTTCCGATTTATCATCTATATCCTTATAAGGGAAGATTTTTCTGTTTATTTTTTTATTCAATTGACAAACAGATATACTTTTAAATATTACAAAGCGTATGGATAAAAACATGACAAAGGGGTCTCCCTTAAGATTATTGATAGAATTTGCATTCCCGTTATTCATCGGAAACTTATTCCAGCAGTTTTATTCAATGGTAGATACAATAGTCGTTGGCAGGTTTGTCGGAGTTGATGCACTTGCGGCCCTCGGAACAATCAGCGGATTCTCATTCATGGTCATAGGATTTGCCCAGGGGCTGGCACAGGGATTCTCAGTGCTGATCAGCCAGCGTTATGGGGCAAACGACTCTGCAGGCATGAGGAAAGCATATGCCCAGAGCATTATTGCCTCATCAGCTATATCAATACTGATATCATTCATATTCGCCATGCTATCAAGACAACTGCTTCTTCTGATTAATACGCCGGAGAATATAATCGATATGGCAAACAGCTATATCATGATCATCTACATCTTCCTTTTCTGCTCTGTGTTCTACAATCTCTTTTCCTCGGTATTGCGTGCAGTAGGAGATTCGAAAAGCCCTGTTGCATTTCTGCTGATTGCTTCTGTCCTTAACATAATAATGGATCTCATTTTTGTCATATGCTTTCATTGGGATGTAATCGGAGTAGCAATTGCCACAGTGCTGTCACAGGGAATATCTGCTTTGGTATCCCTTATATATATAGACAGAAAATATCCGTCATTCAGACCTACAAGGGAAGACTGGAAGCCAGACTATAAAATCTGCGTGAAGCTTCTGAGAATCGGGCTTCCAGGTGCGTTCCAGTTCTCGGTATGCGCAATCGGCGTGATAATTGTGCAGGCTGTCCTGAACAGATTCGGTTCTGATATTATTGCTGCATACTCTGTCGGAACAAAGATCGAAAGCGTCATGACACAGTTCTTTGTTGCACTTGGAATGGCAATGTCTACTTTTGCAGGGCAGAATCTTGGAGCGATCCAGGTACAGAGGATTAGAAAAGGCTTCCGCACAGCAACAGCAGTCGCTGTTGTCTACTCGCTTATTGCAACTTTATTCGCAATCCTGTTCAGCAGACCGCTTAGCTATATTTTCGTGGATAGGAATACTGTGGATCCTGATGTGATTGCAAAAGCAGTCCAGTACACAGTCACTGTTTCATATTTCTTCATTCCTCTTGGATTCATATTTGTATACAGGACAGGATGCCAGGGGCTTGGATCAGGAGCCATTCCGATGCTCAGTTCGATTATCGAACTTGCCCTGAGATGCATCGCCGCGTTTTTGCTGCCGTCAATCTGCAATGATAAATATCTTGGGATATGCCTTTCAAGCCCGATGGCATGGATGGGTGCTGGGTTCATACTCCCTTTTGTATATATGGCATATATGAAATCAATTTCAGCTAAAATCAGCAAATTCAATCAATAATCAATGAACCTCCTCGGGGTAGAACCCCGAGGTATCTCACCTAAGCCTCGGGATCTCCTTTCGGAAAATTCAATAGCAG
>CAKQTF010000364.1 GCA_934276695.1 uncultured Spirochaetales bacterium | reverse complement strand
GAAGCACATCAAGATCAATCCTGTTCCCATCAAACGAATAGACATCAACAACATCAGTCGGATTGAAAAGCTGAGAGCATGCGTACTGGGCTGTCCTTGATGGCACATCAGAAGCATTTATTGCTTCCATGAGCATCCTGTTGCCATAGCTCACCATATGGGAACCGAGGAATGTGAAGATAAAGCTGCCGAACCTGATGAAAGGCCTCATTGATGCCGGCCAGAGCCCCCTGTCCAGATAGCTGTACAGATCAAGCGTACCTGGTTCTGCTGAAACCGGAAGATAGGATCCATAACTGAAATCAGCATGGAAATCAGGCCTGAACAGATCAAAATCATCGCGGGAGGAAGCCAGTGTGCTTGATTTTGCATCCCACTTATTCTCATGAATGATGAGCTTCTGCAGCTCCTCATCAGGAAGAGTCTGATAGCGGCTGTCTTCCCTCTTCTTTGCCATAAGCAGCTCAACCTCTGCCTTGAATGCCCTGATGTCATTGCTGAGGTTATCGATTGAGTGCATGAATCCAATGGACATTTCCTTAAGGCCGGATGCAAGTTCTGAGCCGCTTATTCCGAAGCACTCTCTTATCTTCTCATCCTCATTGCATGCGAATGCATCGAATACATAGTATATGTCCTCTGTCCTCTCCTCAGTCTCCTTCGGAGGATAGAATAGCTTGAACAGATTCCTTCTGTAGTGCTCAGCATCGCTTAATCTGACAGTGCCTGACTTGACCTGATAGACAGCATAGCAGTCGATATAGCGCAGAAGCTTCCTGTGTACATCCATAGAGAGAGCAAGAATCCTTTCAAAATCCTTGCTCTTCACCATTCTATTCCTATTGAAATTCTCTTTCTTATAATGCGTTGATATAAGCACCGACTGCAGAAGCACAGGCAGCAGTGAATAATAAGCCTGTGAGAAATCATCCTTCTTCCTTTTCCTGCTATCGTAAGAAGTCCATTCCGCACGCCTGAGAATCTCAAGAGGATGATAAGCCTCCAGTAACCGTGCTATTCCCTGGAAATCATTCTCAAGGTACATCCTGCATTCGCGAAGGTTCTTATCAGCCTTCTCCTTAGACATAGCCATCAGACTATCTAAGTCAGCAAAAAGCTTATCCACAGCAAACTCCTAAATTGATATAATAAGCAGTCAGAAAACAGATGCACTAAACGTGCATGACATCCCTACGATAGACTTTAAGGCCTTCCTTAAGGCACTTTGCTGCCATCACAAGCTCCTTCTCATCAAGCACATAGGCAAATCTTGCCTGCTGCTTTCCCAGCCCCTTTGTCCAGTAAAAGTCCTCTGCCGGCGCAAACATGACAGTATTCCCCTGATAGCTGAAATCCTTAAGCATGAAAAGCGCAAAGCTCTCAGCATCATCAACAGGAAGGTCAGCAACAAAATAGAATGCTCCCTTAGGCTTGTTCACTCTCACGCCTTCGATCTTCTGCAGCTCAGAGACAAGGATATTGCGCCTTCTCTCATATGTCTTCACGACATCTGATATATACTCTTCAGGCGCGGTGAGAGCTGCGGCTGCAGCTTCCTGCTCAACGGCAGGAGGACAGAGTCTGGCCTGAGCCATCTTCATAACAGAAGATATGAAGTCCCTGTTCTTTGTGACAATCGCACCGATTCTGGATCCGCACATCGAGAAGCGCTTTGAGAATGAGTCTATGCAGATCACTCTATCTGCATATTCCGGGAATGAAAGCACGCTCGTGAACTTCCGCCCATCATAGCAGAACTCCCTGTATACTTC
>CAKQTF010000363.1 GCA_934276695.1 uncultured Spirochaetales bacterium | reverse complement strand
AGCAATGATGATATAAGCAGGATCCGTGAGTTCGCTAAGAAGATGAATCTTGAAGTATGGTTCGCAGTCTCTCCTGTAAGGCCGGATGTTGTTTATGATGAATATGGTGTTCCTGATTCGCTTCTTAAGTACTATGATGACATAGATGTCCTTGTGGCCCTGAAATATGATGAGACGCAGGATAAGGTCATGATGACGGTTGTGCGTGCTCATCATGAGAATGTTCCTAAGCCTGCAAAGGTCGCACTGGATCCGAAGACAATGCTTATTTCACATAACTGATTTTATTCTATGGCAGCTGGGGAAACCCAGCTGTTTCAGTTATTTATCAGGACAACGCATTCGGCTTTGACTGCAAGCCCTGTGCCTATGCTGTCAAGGCGCTCGTTCGTCTTGGCCTTGACTGATACCTGGCTGGTGCTGATGCCAAGAAGAGCAGCAACTGACTCTCTTATGCTGTCTATTGAGCCTCTTAGCTTCGGTTTTTCAAGTGTGACTGTTGAGTCGATGTTTATGATGTCGGGCTTTGTGGCTATGAGTACCTTGCTAAGCAGATCCTTTGAATCAGCTCCCTTCCATTCATCATCATCTGGCGGGAAGAAGCTTCCTATGTCGCCCATTGCGAAGGCACCTAGGATAGCATCAATCAGAGCATGAAGCAGCACATCTCCATCAGAATGCGCATCTTCACCGAACTGTGATGGGATTTCAATTCCTCCTATCATCAGCGGCCTCCCTTCTGTCAGCCTATGGATATCATTTCCGAAACCGATTCTCATGACTCACTCTCCATCCATCATGAGCTCGTGCATGCGCCGGACAGCCTCTGCGCTTTTCCTGCCTCTGCTGCGCGCTTCAGCATATTCTGCAATCTGCTTATCTGCATCAGGGATGTCATTTCTGTATGTTATCTTGCGGTTCTTATCTGATCCCTGCACGACTGTGCATCTGAAGCCGGCTTTCTGGAAGACTTCTATATCATCTGCATAGCTCTCGCCATCAGAGACTGCATCATATGCTTCATAGATCTGCGGAGCACTGAATATCTGCGGGGTCTGAACACGTATGAGAGAGCTTCTGTCTATGCTCTCTGCAATCATCCCATCGCTTCCGAGCTTTTTCACAGCATCAGTTATCCTCAGTGCTGGGGCTGCTCCTCCTGCGACTGTTGCAGCGGCCAGTGTCCTTATGATCTCATCTGGCGTGATGTAAGGACGGGCACCGTCATGGATTGCTATGTACTCAAAGCTGAACGGCAGGGCTCTGAGCCTTTCAATCGCATTCTTCACGCTCTGTGTCCTGCTGCTTCCTCCTGGTATGATCAGGATAGGGATCCCGTTTATATTTGATATATCCTCAAGTGCTACTGCCGTCTCATCCTCAGATCCTTCTGGGCATGTGACTGCAATTGCCGATAGTCCCGGGATTTCAAGAAAGGGCTCTGTTGCGCTGTACAGCACAGTGTGGTCGCCGATTCTTAGATATTCCTTCTTGACGCTTTCTCCGCTGGCTCTATTGAATCTCTCTGATCTCCCGGCTGCTGTTATGATCACTGCAAAATCTGGAATTCGCTGCATTGTGGTTCTAGGGCAGAGAAAATCTGCCTTTTCATCTCCTCTATAGAGAGTCCTAGCACAGAAGCAGACTCATCTACAAGCATTGAGAGCGCAGAATCATACAATCTCTTCTCCATAGCAGGCAGATCCTTTATCTTAGAGCGGTGATAAAGGGAATTCACAACACCGGCAATACTGGCAAGAGAGCCTTCCTTCATC
>CAKQTF010000362.1 GCA_934276695.1 uncultured Spirochaetales bacterium | reverse complement strand
ATCCTAGGATGGAAGGGCCTTATCCTGGATCCTGATATGGATGACAGCTATAATATAGAGAAGGGGCTTGAGGAGGCCAGATCCCTTCTGATCGAGATCACAAGAAAGGGGCTTCCTGTCGGGTGCGAGGTCCTGGATCCTATAATCCCTCAGTACATTGATGAGATAATGTCATGGTCAAGTATAGGTGCAAGAACCACTGAAAGCCAGACACACAGGTCTCTTGCAAGCGGTCTTTCAGTCGCAATCGGGTTCAAGAACTCAACATCAGGTGATCTTACTGCTGCGATCAATGCTGTGAAATCTGCATCGAAGCCTGCCTCTTTCATCGGAATAACCAAGGAAGGTCAGAACGCTGTTTTCAGGTCAACTGGGAATGACTGCTGCCATCTCATCCTCAGGGGAGGAGACAGCGGCCCTAATTATTATGAGGACTGCGTTGAGAATGCCTCAAGGAAGATGGAGGCCCTCTCCCTTGATCCTGCTATCATAATCGACTGCTCCCATGCGAATTCAAGGAAGGATTTCACAAAGCAGAAGCGTGTTCTCAGGAATGTCATCGATCAGGTCTGCTGGGGCTCTGATGCAATAAAGGGCTTCATGCTTGAGTCCAATATAAATGAAGGTTCACAGAAGATAACAGATAACCTGAGTGAGCTGAAATATGGTGTCTCAGTCACAGATCCATGCATAGGCTGGGAAGAAACTGAGAGGATAATCCTCCATGCTGCTGAAATGCTGAGGAAAGGCAAGAGCAATGGCTGGAAGGAGGAGGTTCTATGAAAAAGGCTGTAGTCTTCCTTGCTGAGGGCTTTGAGGAGACAGAGGCACTGTTTCCTGTTGACCTCATGCGCCGGGCTGGGATTGAGGTCACTCTTGCAGGGATCGGCGGGGAATATATAGAGTCAGCTCATCATGTCACAGTCAGGGCAGATATTGTGCCTGATTCTGCGCTTATCGGCTATGATTGCTATTTCTGTCCTGGAGGAATGCCTGGATCGGTGAATCTTGCTCAGTCATGGCTTGTCAATGAATCGCTGATCAGGGGACTCAATGATGGGGCCATCATAAGTGCGATATGCGCAGCTCCTGCGGTTGTCCTGGCACCTCTTGGCCTGCTTGCCGGAAAGGATGCAACATGTTACCCAGGCTGCGGTAGTTACGCTCCTGAGATCCATTTCTCAGAAGAAGGCGTTATTGACTCTGGCAGCATAGTCACAGCAAAAAGCGCTGGATACGCAGCTGATCTTGCGCTTGTCCTTATATCTAAGCTAGTCTCTCCATCCAAGGCAGAAGAAGTCAGGAAAAGCATATATTACAGAACTGATTCCATAAGATAGTGCTAAATCTGATGCAATATACTATACTGGATCCAGTTGATGGAGGTGTATATGGTTGCATTGATTATCATTGCTGTGATTCTTCTTGTCCTCGTTTTCTGGGGTGTCGGTGTTTATAACGGGCTTGTCAAGGCTAAGAATAAGGCTGAGGAGGCTGAGGCCGGAATTGATGCGCATCTGACACAGCGCTATGATCTGATACCGAATCTTGTTGAGACTGTGAAGGGATATGCAAAGCATGAAAGCTCAACACTGGAAGCTGTGATAAAGGCAAGAAACAGTGCAATAAATGCAAGCGGGACAGAAGCTAAGGACCAGGCAGACGGAGCTGTGAGCGCTGCACTCAAGTCCCTTTTTGCATTATCTGAGAGCTATCCAGATCTCAAGGCGAATGAGAATTTCAGGAATCTTCAGAATCAGCTGAAGGAAGTAGAGGAGAATCTTCTC
>CAKQTF010000361.1 GCA_934276695.1 uncultured Spirochaetales bacterium | reverse complement strand
CAGCAGACCAGTGCGTCAGTGCAAAAGGAACAGCATTCATAACAGACAATGGCAGAGTCGGATCATTCATGTCTGTCGGAGGTCTTGATCCTTCTGTGGAAATACACAAATTCCTGAGCCAGATCCCAGAGAGAAGCAGGGAAACATGGGAAGATCCAAGGATCCAGGGAGTAGCTGTCACAGTTGATGATTCAACAGGCAAAGCAACCGCGATAGAGATGATCAATGAGTGCGCTGATGTGGCAAGACCAGAGGCAAAGAGCTATGAAGCAGAGCGTTAAGGTCATTAAGGCAGGATCAGATGACAGGATCCTGGTAGGATGCGACAGAAGTGCATGCGAAGGATGCAAAGGCTCTTTCTTCTGCACGAACAAAAACAATGAATTCGAGGTTTCCAACCCGGATAAGATAAAAGTCAGCGCAGGCGATGATATCGAGATCAACCTGCCTGGAAAGAAGACTGTGGCTTCTGTCCTTATCTCACTAGGCCTTCCACTGGCGCTCTTCATCCCAGGCTACCTTATCGGCACACTGCTGACAGATAAGCCTCTTTGGCTCCTCATCTCAGGATTATCCGGAATAGGAATCGGATTCATCGGAGCAGCTGTCTTCTTCCACTTCAGGGGAAATGAATTCGTGCCTACCATTATCAGGAAGAAGGAAGAGAGCAGATAGTGAGAAAACTGATTGCAGTCCTGATTCCGTTCCTGCTGGTATCATGCATCTTCAATGAAGAGGATGGCACTCCGCGGGCTGAGAAGCTTGCGCATCCGGATATAGTGCTTGAGAAGGCAGAATACATGCTTGCTCAGGGGAATGGGAACCCGATCATGCTCAGCGGGGAAAGGATTGTATTCTACAGCAGTGACCACAGAGCAGAGCTTGAGAGCTTCTCCTTCTACCAGACGGGGGATGATGGTGAAATCAGGATTGAGGGACAGGCTGATAGAGGAACAGTGAATACTGAGAATGAAACGATAAGGCTTGAAGGCAATGTAATGCTTAAGGAAATATCCGAGAATCTTGAAATACATGCAGATCAGGCCTTCATTGACAGCAGGAACCAGGAGATCACAGCCCAGGGACCGGTCTCTGTGAGATCCGGAGGCGGGAATTTCCGCGGGACAGGATTCAGTGGCGACATGAAGACGAAACGATATTCATTCAGTTCAATTGAACAGGGAGAGCTTGTTTTATGAGGAAGATACTATCTGCAATGCTTCTGCTTCTCCTAGTGATGCCTATAGCTGCAGAGACAATCTCATTCAGCGGAGGCCAGAGCTCCCTGTCGCTGCGTCAGGGACAACAGGAAGTGACCCTCACAGAGGGTGCATCAGTGAAAGTCGGCTCATTATCAATCACAAGTGACAGGATTGTCCTTTCAGGGACTGACTGGCGCTATGTTGAATGCAACGGGAAAACAGTAATATCAGATGAGGAACGTGGACTTGAGATCACGACAAGCCACCTCTGGTATGACAGGGAAGATGAGAGGCTTCTGCTCTCTCCATGGTTTGAGCTTGAGGACAGAAGCGAAGAGCTCAATGCCACAGGCGGCTCTCTCAGCTATGACATGAAGGAAGACAGGCTGGAGCTGTCAATGCTGGTATCAGTGATCAAGACAAGCAGCAGAGGCCTTATGAGATGCAGAGCGGAAAGCGTTGTATTCAACAGAAACAGCCAGAGCCTTATCCTAAGAGGCGGAGCATCTGTCAGCTGGGCAGATGACAGATACCAGGCAGAAGCAATCTCTGTTGATCTGAACAGCGATGAGATATCCCTCGACGGA
>CAKQTF010000360.1 GCA_934276695.1 uncultured Spirochaetales bacterium | reverse complement strand
ATCTTGCAATCAACTCATATGCGTGGGAGCTTGTGAGGGGACTGCTGAAGGAAGCGATAATGACAGCTAAGACTGAGGGGTACTTCTTTGATTTCGATGATCTTGAGAAGCAGCTCCGGACTGTATGTGAGAATTCTAGATACGGATATACGACAATGTATTCGGATGTCGCAGCAGGAAGGATCAGTGAGATTGATTACATATGCGGCTATATATCGCAGAAAGCACATGAGAAGGGGCTTTCGACGCCGATGATGGATATGGCGGTGCTGACTGTGCATGCCCTGGAAGGCAAGCATGGGCTCTTTTCATAATCTTCATTTGTCTATTCACTTTTTTCTGCTTAAATTGATTATAGTCTGAAAGATGACTAATAGGAGCAACCGTGTCAGATCTAACAAAGAAGGTACTGGCCTCATCGCTGAAGGAACTGCTTCAGGAGAAGCCATTATCGAAGGTGACTATCTCGGATATAACCAATAGGGCAGGTGTGAACCGCCACACATTCTACTATCATTTCAGTGATATCAACGACCTTGTGCTGTGGATATTCGCAAGTGAGATAAACAAGTACGGGATAAGCGCAACTCCTCTGCAGGACTGGCAGAATGCCCTCATATCAATCCTCGATTTCGCTGTCAGGGAGAAGAGCTTTGTGCTCGCAGTCTATCATTCTCCTGCGAATGAGCGTATATTCAGGCAGCTGTACCATTACTCATCGGATTATGTTGCCAGGATCATAGATGATATTGAGCCTAACTGCAGGCTGTCTGCTGAAGACAGGGGATTTCTCATAGATTTCATAAACTACGGATTCATCGGCATTCTATCGAAGTGGGTAAAGGAGGGCATGAACTATAACCCGGAAGAGCTGATCAAGCATCTTGCAGCAATAACTGATGAGGAATTCAAAGTCATAATAACCAGGATGGAGAAGCATAGCAAAAACTGAACATATGGATTAATCTGTTCATTTCCATGATCAGAGAGGCTGTTTATCTTAAGATTATATAGATTGTTTAGCAATCCTCCCTTATCTTGAGAGCCGGAACCTACCGGCTCTCTTTTATGTTCTGGTGATTCTGCTTTCTGAGGCATAAGAAATGGCCTCCCCGCAGGAAGGCCATGCTCAGCATCATCTCTTTTAGAGGATGTGATCCAGGAATGCCTTTGTCCTTGGATTCTTAGGCGAGGAGAATACATCCTCAGGCTTTCCCATCTCTATTATCTCTCCTGCATCCATGAATACGACTTTGTTTGCTGCCGCACGAGCAAAGCCCATCTCATGCGTCACAAGAAGCATTGTCATCCCTTCCTCTGCAAGCTCGAGCATAACATCAAGGACTTCCTTGATCATCTCAGGGTCCAGTGCGCTTGTTGGCTCATCGAATAGCATTGCCTTAGGCTGCATTGCAAGTGATCTTGCGATTGCGACTCTCTGCTGCTGTCCTCCTGAGAGCTGCCCAGGCCTCTGCGCTGCCTTATCCTCCAGCCCGACACGCTTAAGCAGCTTCATTCCAAGCTCCTCAGCATCCTTCTTTGCCATCTTCTTCACCTTTATCGGTGCCAGTGTTATGTTGTCGAGGACTGTCAGATGAGGGAAGAGATTGAAATGCTGAAAGACCATTCCCACTTCCTGCCGGACGCGCTCAATATTGCGGATATCTTCATTAAGTTCGATGCCATCTACCGCGATCCGTCCCTGTTGATGTTCTTCCCGAGGATTAATACAACGACTGGTTGTCGATTTACCGGAACCTGACGGGCCACACAGAACGATCCGTTCTCCC
>CAKQTF010000359.1 GCA_934276695.1 uncultured Spirochaetales bacterium | reverse complement strand
TCATTGTACTCCTCTCCGTTAGTGTCTATTGACCTCTTTACCGCACTCATCTTTATTGCTATCGGAGAGTCCGAATCATTCGTGATTGTGTAAACCTTAGCAGCACCTGAGCCTGACGGATCGAATGTGACATTGAGCGGTGTCAGCTGGTATGCATAGACTGACACCGACAGTATCAGCAACAGTAAGAATAAGAATGTCTTTCTGATATTAAGCATTTATATACAACTCCCTGTCATCGGAATTGAAACACCACGGATCAGCTTGTAATAACACAATCAAGCGAAAAGAAAAACAAAAAAACGAAAATTCCTGAAGTTTCAATTCTGAATCAATATAGTTAAATAATCCCCAATCTGTTCTATTAAAGATAGAGAAAGTCATTGCATATGTCAATCATATGTTTTTATCTAATTCTTTGTATTTTCTATAATTGCATTTTGTTGCACATACAATATTTCTTTATATAAAAAGGAATTAATTGATAATAATTTTCATTAAGCGAAATTGCAAAAATAGAAAAAAAAAAAAAACGAAAAAGAAAACAAAGGAAAATAGGAGAATTTTCATACTTTCTCCGTTTCCATGTATCTGAAAGCAGCTTTACAAATCGCAGAAAACCAAGGAATCAATCAAGCGCATCTGTACCAATGATATCAAAGACAGGAAGCTCCAGCACAAGCCTTACCCTGTTGTAGATATCTTCCTTTGATGTGACTCTCAGAAGCAGATCAGTCTTATCTTCCCCTTTATTGAAAGAGAAGGCACGTGCATAGTCTTTATAGTTATTATCCGGCAGCTGAGGAACCAGATACGAGGTATTAGTAAGCGGATCATTAAGTGTGCTGCCATTATACAGATTATGCTGATCGCATACCCAGTACCAAGGACAGTTCTTTGTAGAAATATTGAAATACTCAAATCCTGTATCCTCAAGGTTATGATCTACCAGGTATTTCCTGAAATAATACTTAACGTACATCAGCGTTCTATGGTTAGGGATGCTATAACGGTCACTTCCATGAGCATAACGATTTCTGAACTCAACAAGAGCAGTCCATATTGTGCTATTAGCAGAGCCTTCAGAGGCTTCGAATTCATTGCCCGTAGGATTATTATCATAGTATCCGGTTATAATATTCAGCTTCTGGAAAAGAATCTTGTTATTCAGGTCCTTCGATGACATTGCCTCTATATTGGAACGGACAGGATAGTAGCTATTATACCCCCATTCATATCCGAATCTCGATGCATCATCATTTGCCTGGTACTTATTATAGTTCACAAAGTCGCTGCGCGATCCAGCTGTGTCTGCAAGATAGTAGCACAGATCATGGGAAGCATCTGCAAACAAAAGCCATGCTGTTTTTGATTCATTACCGGATCTTCCGCCTGAATGCCTGTGTATCTTCATGAACCTTGAATTCACAGTATCCCCAACCTTGCTGTCAGAGAAGCTCAGATTGCCGATATCACCAAGACCAAGGTAGATGAACTCATAATAAGGATCATCCTTGCACATGATCTTATAGTCCTCGGTGAATGTACTGGATCCGGATGCAATCGTCAGACGGAGCAGATACCCTTTTGCATTGGCCCTGTCTTTCTCATCCCTGTAATACAGGAACTGATATGCTGAAGTCCTGTCTGTGCTTCCATCCGCAGGCAATGTGCAGTAGAACGCCTCATCACTGCCCTGCTTGGAATATGCTGTCATTGTGATTGCCGAAACAGCAGCGGTTTCGGGTGAAACGAGATAAACCTGTGCATCCTTTGTTCCGCTTCTTCCTTCAAA
>CAKQTF010000358.1 GCA_934276695.1 uncultured Spirochaetales bacterium | reverse complement strand
ACATGAGGCAGAGCTTCATATAAAGCATGCTCCGGATTACTATGGGAGCCTTGGCATGATTGATTGTGCATTCTATGCCCCATGCGGTGATAATGGCACATTCAGATCCCTTTCCGTGAAGTCTCTTCTCAGAGCCATCAGAATAGAGGCTGTTCCCGTGATATATGATTTCGGCAGCGGGTGCAGGGAAGAGGCTATTGCTGTGGCTGTCTGCATCTCTCCGCTTGGCGGTGAATTCCCTGTCGTTCTCTCCCATGCTGATCCAAAGGCCATTGATAGCTATAAAAGAGCTTCTGATCTCTATCTATGGGCTGATATGGTGATTTCTGCTGATCCTGCTGTCGGTGATATGGCAGACGGGGCACTGTATGATGAGCTCAGTCTGATCTCTGTGCTCTGCTCTTCAATGGTGTTCAGCAATACAGAGAGGCTTGAGAGACTGCTATGCAGCAGCGTGGAGCTCTTCAGCGGTGATGAGCATATAGTGGGGATTGATTCTGTGCTCAGGTATCTTAAGGAGAGCAAGGGGCCTTTGAGCCCTGCCCGCGAAATTTACAGGCCTGTGGTCCTGGATTCGGACTATGATGGCCTGAGGGCAGGACACCCCGCATTCAGTATCGGATCATACCCTGAAGAGAAGCCAGCAGGCCTTGGATTCATATCCACATCAGGAAATCTGATTGACAGGATAATGTTCAGATACTGAAATCCCTGAGCAGTCGGCACTCGTACTGCTATCGCCTTGTCCTGAATTCCTTTGGCACTGGATCAGCTCCATCCCAGATTATCTGCCTGAAATGCATCGGATCCGTATTGCCTTCTGTATTGATCATATATATGAGTGAATCCCTTCCGATTCCGAGGGCTTTCCTGAGCTCGATGTCCCCGCTCTCTGTCATTATTGAATACAGGGCTCCAAGCGGAACAGCTCCGGATTCACCGCTAATCATGAATGGATCACCCTTTATCGGGCATGAGAGGATTCTCATTCCGCGTGCAGCAACGTAATCAGGTACCTTTACGAAGCAGTCTGCATTCCGGCTGAGGATCTGGAACGCAATAGGGGAAGGATCTCCGCATGCAAGTCCTGCCATTATTGTGTCAAGATCTCCCTTCACTGAATGAGGCTTGCCGTCGCCGGCTTCCATTGACTGGAAAATACATGGTGCCTTATCTGGTTCCACAACGATGAATACAGGTGGATTATCCGGGAACAGAGCAGAGAAGTAGCCTACTACAGAAGCTGCCAGAGCTCCTACTCCTGCCTGCACGAATACATGTGTCGGCTTTGCGATGCCCATTCCTGCAAACTGCTCCTGTGATTCAAGCAGTATTGAGGTATATCCCTGCATGATCCATGTAGGAATCTCCTCATATCCATCCCATGATGTGTCAGATATTATATACCATCCGTTCTTCTCTGCATCAATTGCTACCTGCCTGACTGCATCATCATAGTTGCCATCAACGATTGTGACATGCGCACCATAGCTTCTGATTGCATCAATCCTTGCCTGGCTTGTCTCCCTGTGCACATAGATTTCGCTTCTGAGCCCCAGCTTCATTGCAGCCCATGCAATGCCTCTTCCATGGTTTCCATCAGTTGCAGATGCGAATGTTATATCCCTGATCTTTGCATGGCATTCTGCAGATGTGAGATATTCGAAGGTCAGTTCCTTATCCTGCATCCCGAGCTTCTTCTGCAGAAAGCGGTATACAGCAAATGAGCCTCCCATTACCTTGAATGAATTGAGCTCAAGCCTTTCCGCCTCATCCTTTATGTAGATGCCGCCGACGCCTAGCA
>CAKQTF010000357.1 GCA_934276695.1 uncultured Spirochaetales bacterium | reverse complement strand
ACCTTATGTCCAACATCATGCTGGAAAATGCCCATCATATGGGACGGGCAGGAGTTGCCAATTCTAAATACAATAGTTACATCATTCCAAAACTGGATTGGGGCGATGGCTGGGATGACTCCTTCTCTGGCTATACAGGGGTTTATGCTGTCTACCATGGTATCTTAGGTCATACCATTGAAATTCCAGAAGGAAATGAAGAATCCTACAAAGCAGGTCGCAATGCTGTCCTAGGAGGAATTGACTTCCTTAACCAAGATCCGGACCGTCTCCTTGAGATGCGTCTCAACTTCTACCTGCGTGGTCTCAATAGAACCGAAGATCCAAAAGCCGAAAATGAACTGGTTGGCCCAAATGGGGAAATCGTTGGACGTGTGAAAAACGGTCGTCCGAAATTCTTCCCAGACTACTACGTCATCCCAATGAGCCTCGACAAAGACAACGATGCCCAAGAAGCCTTCAATATGATCGACTACTTCAAACGCAATGGTGTCCTCGTTAAGGAACTCAAAGAAGATATTGGCAACTATAAAAAAGGGGACTTAGTCATTGACATGGCCCAAGCCAAACGCGGCTATGCCAACCACATTCTCTACAAGGGCTCCAACGAATCTGCCTGGGCTGCTATGTACGCAGAATTGCTGGTCAACTTCCCAGATATGAGAGGGTTCAAGTCCGAACCTGTCTTTGCGGATGGTCTTTTCAACGGAAAATTAGGAGAAGTCACCACCACCCGCGCCACTCGTACCTCTGAGATCGATCCAAAAGCTCCTTACTATGTGATCGCAAATACCTCAGCCAGTGCCGTTAAAGCTGTCAACCAGGCCATCGCGCAAGGAAAATCCGTCTACCTAACAGATGATGGCTACATCGTTGACCGCGATACCTTTGCTTCGCTCCTGCCAAACTATGCCATCTATGGCGATGCCCTCTACAAGGTACCAAGCGGACCAACCTTGAAACCGATGAAGGTCTACTCTCCGAACTACCACTATAATTGGGCTGGAGTCGATGCGCCTGCTCATACTAGTCTGGTCCTTGAAAAATTAGGCTTCCAAATCGTCAATACGCCAGAAGAAGCGGATGTTGTTATTTTGGAAAGCAACCGCTTTGATGCTTCCATTTTTGGCAAGAAACCAACCCTTGTCATTGGCGGGGAAGCCATGCAAAAATTGGAAAAATTGGGAGTTCTTACAGGATTTGACGCTGAAAAACTAAAAGGCGGTAGTGACTACGAAGGCTTGATGAAAGCGATCATTGATGATCAGGATCCATTGACTAGCGGATACAAGAAGAATACCCTCTTCTACTCCAACTCAGGAAACTGGATTGAAAAGGTTCCAGAACATTTCAAGACCTTGATGAGCATCGCTCCGAGCGATTATTATATTGCAGGTTGGTGGCCACATAACGATGTTCTGGCCAACAAAGTCATGGCCATCTCTGGAGAACTGATGGGACAACCACTCTTTGTCTATGCAGGAAATCCAACCAACCGTCAACACCCTGTCCACTTCTTCCGCTGGGTAACCAATGCGATCTTTGGCAGCAAGTTGGCCAGCTTGATGGATTACGTTCCAGCTAAAGAACCAGATCAAGTGGTGGTTCCAATTCATAACCAAACAAGCAATCCACAGCCAATCTTGGCCAAGAAGGACACTCCTAAAGTGCTCCTTCCACAAAAAGAAATGACAACAAAAAATGAAGGAAGCGTGCAAGCCTTGACTTACCAAGTAGGACAAAGCTTCCAAGAAAGTCCAGCCAAGGCACAATTGCCACAAACTGGAGAAGACACAACTGCGCAC
>CAKQTF010000356.1 GCA_934276695.1 uncultured Spirochaetales bacterium | reverse complement strand
ATGACGGTCTCATCCCCTTCATTGAAAATATAGCAGTTTCCACAGCTTCCAGTAGTCAGAACAAGATAATGCATCAGCGGTTTTCCTCTATGAACTCAGGGCTGAATCCAGGATGGACACGCCCTCCTGCCCTCAGGACCGGCATTACAAGAAGCTCCGGATGCATGATAAGCTCCTCTGCAGGATCATATTCACGCCATGCATATCCATTCTTCCTGTAGAATGAGGATTCTGTATCCACAAGCAGATACAGGTCATCAGCAGATCCGAGGATGCTCCTCCATTCCTTTTCAGAGAGGCTTCTCTTTGTGATATCAACAAACTGATATGGGATTCTGCGCTCTTTTGCGAATCTCTCAGCCCTTGCTGTATCCCTGCTCTTCCTATTGCCGATAATCTGCAGCATTGTCTCTCCCTGGTATCCATTAAACAATTATCCACAGAGTGTCAAAATAATCAATCATCACCATTTTACTGCCTTGCAAAAGCAATAGTAACTATTAACTAGTGCCATATTACCTAGCTATTCTTGACCGATAAGATGCAAATAGCAATAATTATGCGTATTTAGGAGATTATAGAATGGAAAAGAGAATTAAAGAGCTTCTGGCCACAGAACCATCAGATGCTGTTCTTAAGGCAGAAGGCTGGGTCAGGACAAAGAGAGACAGCAAGAATGTCTGCTTCCTGGAAATCAATGATGGATCCTGTCTTAAGGGTCTGCAGGCTGTGATTGATAAGGCATCATTCAACAATAATAATCTCCTTGATTCAATCTCTACCGGAGCAAGCGTCATTGCAGAAGGAAGAATCGTCAAGAGCCAGGGAGGCAGCCAGTCTGTCGAGATGCAGGTAACAGGCCTTACGCTCATAGGGGAATGTCCTAATGACTATCCGCTCCAGAAGAAGAGGCACACTGTTGAATTCCTCAGGGAGAAAGCTTACCTGAGGCCAAGGACGAATATGTTCGGTGCTGTGACACGTGTCAGGAACACTATGGCATATGCTGTGCATCAGTTCTTCCAGGAAAACGGATTCATGTACATCAACACGCCTTTGATCAGCGCATCCGACTGCGAAGGCGCAGGACAGCAGTTCCAGGTCACAACACTTGATCTTGAGAATGTACCGAAGACAAAGGACGGGAAAGTCGACTACTCAAAGGACTTCTTCGGGAAGCTTGCAAACCTCACTGTCTCAGGCCAGCTTGAAGGTGAGACATATGCAATGGCAATGAAGAACATATACACATTCGGTCCGACATTCCGTGCGGAGAACTCAAACACCCCAAGGCATCTTGCTGAGTTCTGGATGATTGAGCCTGAGATGGCATTCTGCACTCTTGAAGGAGACATGGAAGTCGCTGAGTCATTCCTTAAGTATATTTTCAAGGCTGTCCTTGACAGGAACCAGGAGGATATGGACTTCTTCAATAAGTTCGTTCTCCAGGGACTGACTGATTCGATTGAGCATGTTATCACAAGCCCATTTGAGCATATGACATACACTGATGCAATTAAGCATCTTGAGAAGAACAACGATAAATTCGAATTCCCTGTCCACTGGGGAAGCGATATCCAGACAGAGCATGAGAGATACCTCACAGAGGTAATCGCAAAGAGGCCTGTGATCGTCACTGACTATCCAAAGGAGATCAAAGCCTTCTACATGAAGATGAACGAGGATGGAAAGACAGTCAGAGCTATGGATGTGCTTGCACCAAGGCTTGGAGAGATCATCGGAGGCTCAGAGCGTGAATACAGGCTTGATGTTCTCAAGGCAAGGATGAAGGAACTCGGGCTCAGAGAGGAGTCATAC
>CAKQTF010000355.1 GCA_934276695.1 uncultured Spirochaetales bacterium | reverse complement strand
AGATTATGCCCTTAGGATTCAGCTTCCTTATCTCATCTGCGGAAGTCGTAAAAGGCACAATCTGGCTATAGACACCGCACTCCCTTACACGCCTGGCAATAAGCTGGCTGTACTGGGCACCGAAGTCAAGAACAAGAACCATATCGTGGTTTGCAGCTGCCATTTTTCCTCCAATATCTGGATTCTATAGGAAATCATGATGCATTTCCACTACCTGAATAAAAAAGACGGCTTCCGCCGCCTTATACTACCATCTGAGGTTATCGAGCTTTCTGTATCCCTTGGATACTGCTGCATAAAGCGCAAGGCCAAGCACTCCGCCGACTCCGCCCTGTATGAGATTAGGGCCGATCTCTACAGCTGCTGCAGAGAAGCTCTCAAGGAACAGCCCTGTCATAAGAAAATATCCAAGAGCAACTGTAAGCGCTGCGATGACGACTCCCACAGCCTTCTTCCAGAATACTGTTGCTGTGCCTTTTACAAGAAGCCCGATAAGAAGGGCCTCGAGTCCGTGGACGACAAATGAGATCGGAGCCCACTGAGGATAGCCTCCTATAAGATCTGCAAATGCAGTTCCCAGACCGCCTGCAATCAGCCCTGTGACAGGTCCGAAGGCAAAAGCCGTGAATGTCACTGCGACATCACAGAGCGATATATAACCGCCTGTTGTCGGAGTCGGGACCCTTACAGCTATAGTGAATACAGCGACGACAGCAGTGAATACTGCAACCAGAGCAATGCGTAGGGAGGTTTTCTTTCCATCCATCTTATGCGCCTACCTTATATGAAATAGTCAGAATCGACAGAGGGAGAATAACACTTATGGCCATATGTGTAAAGAAAGACCAGGAAAAACCAAGCCTGCCATACTCCTTCATGCTTTTCAGCCCGAATCCGCGCTCTTCCATTGCGGATGCAAGCTCCGGAACCATCTTGACTGCAGAGATCGTGAGAGCTGTGATCGTAGGCATGATAGGATAGCCTCTCTTATTCTCACGGAGCCTAAGCGACATAGATCCTCTTATATCCTCATAAAGAGACCCAAGATACGGGATATATCTCAGCGTAAGCGATATCGTGATCGCTGCATTATAGCTCAGATGATAGTACCTGAGGCCCTTAACTATATTCTCGCTGCGCTCAGTCTCCATAAGAAGGAAGAACAGATATGATATCGAAATGAACCTTGAAGCTGACTGCAGGGCATGCAGGAAGGCCTCTACAGAGAGAAGCATGAATGAGCCGATCTCTATCAGCGGCGTTCCATCCCTGTATGAGAGAGGAGAGAATATGAACAGGAACACAATAATCGGGATAAGCCTTCTGAAGCCCTTCGCTGTCTCCTTTCCCTTCACTGTGGATACAGACAGCAGAACGGAGAGAATGGCAATGGAAAGAGATAGGATCCAGCTTCTGATCAGGAAGACCGCAACTGACATAAATACAGAGAACAGCAGCTTTGCACGCACATCAAAATGATAATAGAAGGAATCACCGTATATATAGGCATTCATCTGCATATGGCGCCTCCGGCTATCTGATGCCTTGTTCCTGGGATCAGAGAGGCAAAGTACTCATCATGGGTTATCACCATAAGCCCTGTTCCGGATTTCAGATACGCATTGACAGCTTTTATTGAATCCTCATAGGAAAGGGCACTGTCAAGCTCATCGAAAATAGCAAAAGGACGCCTGAGCAGGTAGAAGACAGCAGCCTGTACAAGCTTTGCCATTCCATACGGAATCTCTGATATGTACCAGTCAGCATTAAGGCCGAATAGATTCAGAGCCTGCTCTATCTCACTGCTTCCTGCCCCTGT
>CAKQTF010000354.1 GCA_934276695.1 uncultured Spirochaetales bacterium | reverse complement strand
CAAGAAAGCCTGCATTATGCCTTGTCTTCTCATATTCCTTTCCAGGATTTCCTAAAAAAACTAAAAGCTTTATCATATAGCAAGACTTTATATTTTTTCTTTGGAGGATTCAATTATGGCAGCTAAGGCAAAATTCAATACGGATGCCATTCTGCGTGTTCTGGTAGGGATTCTTTTTGTATGCATAGGAATAGAAGGCATCGCTGATCTTGGGTCAGATACTGGCCTGTATAGGGATCTGGACCAGGTATGGGCTATTATCCTTGGTGTGGTCATCCTGATCTCAGGGCTTCTGCTGATTGTCCCGATGTTCATTAAGGGGATTTCTTCTGTTTTCACGAAGGTCTCAATGATCGTCATCCTTGCTGTCTGGATCGCTGTGATCATCATTTCTGATTTTGTTTATGGAATCAAGCATACTTCAGGTGCAGAGTGGTTCAGCTGGACAGAGACTTTCATCTATCATCTGCTGATCCTATCCTGTGTTTTCGATGTTAGCCTTCCTGCAATCAGGAGCGTGGCAAAGAAGACATCAAAGTAATCCATCATCTTGACCTATCGACTCCGGCTTTGGGGCATGTTCCGTCCAGAGGGCATTTAGAGCATAACGGTGAAGAGGGAAGGCATATATGCTGCCCATAACGCACAAGCAGCTCATTGAGCGGAATCCAGAAGCGTCTGGGCAGTATCTTCCTGAGTTCCTTCTCTGTTTCTTCCGGAGTCTTTGTTTTCACCCATCCAAGCCTGTTTGCAATCTCATGGACATGGCAGTCGACGCATAGTGCATCTATGCCGAATCCGAGATTGAGGACAAGAGAGGCTGTCTTAATCCCGACTCCTGGAAGCTTCATGAGCTTGTCCATATCAGATGGCAGCTTTCCTCCGTATTCATCTATTACGATTCTGGCGATATTCTTAAGATCCTCACCCTTCCTTCTGTAGAATCCTGCTGGCTTTATTATCTCTGCAATCTCATCCGCTGTAAGCTTATCAAGTGCCTCAAAGCTTCCAGCTCTGTCTAACAGGGCTCTTGATGATGATAAGGTCACACTATCCCGTGTCCTGAGAGAGATTATTGTAGATACAAGGATCCTGTATGGATCATTATCTTCCTCTGCGATGATGGAAACGGATGGGAGCGGAGCTCCTGCTTTCTCCACAGCTTCACTGAATACTCTGAAGATATGATCTAGATAAGTGCTTTCCATTGACCATTTTTCCTTAAAATTATAGCGTTAGGCTATGATTGTAATCCTAAAAAAGGGTATAACAGCCCAGGAAAAAGATAAAGTAAGGTCTTTCCTTAGTAATAAGGGATTTATCGTTAAAGAAGTCGTTGGAGAGCATGATACTGTATTAGGTGCTGTTGGCACTTCCCATATTGACCCACGCTCCGTTGAGCTTCTTCCTGGAGTTGAGAGGGTTGTTCCTATTTCAAAGCCATATAAGATGGCATCAAGGGAGTTCAGGAAAGAGGATACAATAGTATCTGTCGGCCGTGTCAGGATCGGTGGTAACAGGGTATGTGTAATGGCAGGCCCATGTGCTGTTGAGAGCTATGATCAGATCATGTCGATTGCGGAAAGCGTAAGAGAGGCCGGAGCTGTTATACTGAGGGGTGGCGCATTCAAACCCCGTACATCACCGTATTCCTTCCAGGGACTAGGTGAAGAGGGGCTGAAGCTGCTCAGGAAGGCCGGTGATCAGTTTGATATGCCTGTCACAACGGAGGTCGTATCGCCGCTCGATGTTGAGATGATGGCTTCATATATTGATATGTTCCAGATCGGTGCTAGGAACATGCAGAATTTCGAGCTTCTTAAGGC
>CAKQTF010000353.1 GCA_934276695.1 uncultured Spirochaetales bacterium | reverse complement strand
CCTTAAGACAGATAAAGGCATAAGATTGTATACTAATGATGGTTCTGGCTCATATGGATTCAAGGAAATATGGGGCAATGGTGACGACTCAAAGACTGCCTGGCTTGCAGATGATACAGGATTGCTTATTGAGGAGAACGGAGAATTCCAGATCATAGATCTTAACGGAACGCTGCTCAGCACAGTTGAGCTCCAATACAATTCTGTCCAGCTTAAATCAATTGTTGACTGCTATACTGCTGATGGCAAGAACTTCACCCTGCTTTTTGGCAATAAGGAGAAAAGCAGTGATCAACTCTATGTAGCTGTAATAACAGTGACAGATGTCAGATCTATAACATCCTCGGATTTCCATTTCTACAGTCCTGATGGAAAGACATCAAATCTGTCTATTATCGGAGATAAGGCTCTCAGATACTCAGAAGGCTACAGCGGATCAACAAATACCGCAAAGTACTCATACTGTTATGATATCACAGATCCATCTGCTTCATTTTCAAAGGTAAGTGCAGATTATCAGAAATATGCAATAGTCGGAGCAGCACTCATGAACAATGGAAAGACTCTAGCGGTTGACTCATCCGGCAGAATCTATATCAGCAATGAATACAAAAGCTATAACAACTCAGGAACATCAATTGCAAAACTGCCTATAATCTCAGATGCAGACAGGACAATGTTCATATTCAATGGAAAAGTCATAATATGCAGTGAAACAGGAGCTACAAGCAAGAGTGCTACAAATCTGACATCATCCATGACACCTATCCTGCTTAAGGGATGCTCTTCTCCTGATAAGTATCTGCTCATGACAGAGCTTTCAGGTGCATATCTCATGACAGTGAAAGGAGATTCCTCAATAGAGCTCAGAAGCCTTGGTGATTCAAGAAACAGCACATCAATCAGTGACTTCTTCTGATACAATGTGCATAACAAAAAAGGTCTCGGAACAAAAAACCGAGACCTTTTTCATTCAGAGGAATCAAGAGCAAATCCTACTGTATCATTCCGGGATTCTACAGATTATCAGAGAATATCATGAAGGATCTCCCTTACTTCCGGATCAGTGAATACCTCATCAACCTCATTCGGTGTAAGCCCGATGAATTCATGGCATGTATAATGGATCCATCTGGAATCCTCCGCAGATTCAAGCACATGCTTTCTGCACCAGTAATCAGGCTGGATAGGCAGCGGGGACTCACTTCCATCCCGATACTTATAAACAGGGACTTTGTAGTCATATACTGCTACTTTTATATCCTCTCTTGGAATACCTGCTGCCATTATAGTCTCAACAAGGGAATTCACTGTCAGTCCTGTATCATATATATCATCAACAACAAGAACCTTCTGACCCTTCTGAAGATTCTTGGGAGACCATGTCCAGCCGTCAATATCCACATGATTTGAGTGTTCCTTGACTTTGCCATAAGATCTGGCAACAACAGCAGCATAGAATACAGGAGGCTTACCTTCTTTTAGAGCCATAAGCTTGTAGTATTCGCTCATTACATTTGCCATATATGCACCACCACGCAGGGAATCATAAATCACATCAGGAACAAATCCATCTTCCTTATGCATTTTATAAACAAGCTTTATTGCGGCATCCCTTATCATTTCGCATGAAATAAACTCTTTGCTCATTACTAATTATCTCCGAGGCTATTAAAGTATTGTCAGAATCTCCAATCCGCTTTCCGTGATTGCAACCGTATGCTCCCAATGGCATGAAGCCTTTCCATCCAGAGTATGCACTCCCCACCCATCATTATCAGTCCAGATCTTCGGAGAACCCAGTGTTATCATCGGCTCTATGGCAAAG
>CAKQTF010000352.1 GCA_934276695.1 uncultured Spirochaetales bacterium | reverse complement strand
TCCATATAAACCACAGCATTCTATATTACAGCATCATAATGCCATATGCAAAACTCCTCAGCAGATTCTGCCTTGTCTTGTATTCACAAATAGATAATCTGACAAAAAGGATAAATGCTGTAATACATGAACACAAGGCACTGCCGATGAACGGTCAGCCTCAATCCGTTTGCGAAATAATTCGCCCTAGTGTTCACATCACTAAGGCGTTTTCCCTCATGACTCACTCTTTTTGCTAGAAGTGTCCCCCTTTCCCTTGTTCTATTCTATCAAATTCGTTCTTTTTGACTACATTATTTGTTTAAATCAATTCAGATAATCAATGCATAGGCATATACAGCAGTATGGATATCTTCAATAGAGGATTATCATTATGAAGTAATCTGATGCTTCATGCGCAATCATGCTTAATCATCTTTCCAGCACTTTATAAAAGAGGAACTGCTGCATGTTTTATCTGCTCATTATACATGGGGAGGAGCCAAGCAGCGTCTCAGGCCATATCCTATGCCCACAAACAGTCCCATCACCGCCAGATAATCCATCAGGAAGAGAACAAGTGGCTCCGAATAATCGAAAAACATGAAATGGCTTCTCAGCAGCAGGTAAAGCCCCACATCACGTCGGACGAAGGCAACTATGCCATAAGCAGCAAATAGATACCCGGCAATCCGCAGCATCCATGTGCAGACTCCATTTGGACTGAGATTCCTACTCACAACAGCCAGCAGAAGATTCCAGTGCAGTCCCAGATGCAGACTCATAAGGATGAATCCCCAGAAAGCACATAGCATATGCACCTTTCCAGCCAGCATGTAGCCACCATGGCTGGGAAGGAATGAGAACACATAACGAGAGATTACAATACCGCTTCCCATGGAACCCAGCATGCACAGAAGAATCATTCCGACTAGCATAGTGTCTGGACAAGCCGTAACGGTGTATAGTGCCCATTTGGCACTGCCCTAATCCAGTGCCGGTTTAGAACATGGTGCAGAACAAACAGTGTGAACATCCCCATACCGATCCACTCATGGGCAGCTTCACCTACGAGGCCATAGGCCATCAGCAGTAGCATGGAAACCGACATAATGGCATCCACAGCGATTTTCACTTTCAGAACCGGTTTCATATCATCATCCTTTGCTGTGGGAAATCACCCAGTACAGATTGTCCGGATCATCAAAAACCACATTAGCCCCGCCATGATAGTTATAAATGCCCTGCTGATTGAAAAAGGCATTGTCAGGAATTTCCAGACGCAGGACAGTATCAATGTCTGCATTGCTCCAGCCAGCAGTTTCGTAGGCTGCATGGAGTCTCTTATAGGCAGATCGGGCTTTGCCACTGCCATAGTATTCATCGCCTTCGGCCATATAGATATAGACAGCAACGCTGTTTTCCGCAATGGGAGCATAGCTTCCATCCCACTGGGATGCTCCATGCAGGTAGGCTGCATACAAATCTGGCCGCATAGATACAGCCAGCGACATTGTCTCGCCTCCAGCAGAATACCCAGCGGCATAGATACATCTGATATCCACAGCGAAACTGTCAATGAAATACTCGGTCAGCTCAATAGCCTGCCTAGCTGATTTCTCGTGCCAATCCGTCAGCTGAGCGGATACCACTATCATCTCCGTATCCAGCTTTGTCCACGCCGTAAAGCCGCTCCAGTTCAGGTTGTTACCCGAAGATCCCTCACCGAACCACATCATGTCATATCCAGGCATAACCACCATCAGGGGAAATCTCCGGCTGCCATCATAGCTTTCCGGCAGATAATAGCTATAATGGATGACACCCTCTGCACCCAAGAGAATCTGCCCTGCAA
>CAKQTF010000351.1 GCA_934276695.1 uncultured Spirochaetales bacterium | reverse complement strand
ATCACTCAATTCAGTGAAGATATCAGGTCCATGCGGAAGGCTCCTGTGCTGTCTTGCATATGAATATGATTACTATATGGAAGAGAAGGCAGGCTACCCACCTGAGGGCACAAGGATAAAGATTGACAGGGAACTCTGGAAGGTGACAGAGATAAACATACTTTCAAGGAAGCTCCATCTTCAGGGAAGCGAAGGCCGTGGCCTCTATATTCCGCTTGAGTATATCTCATTTGATGATGAGACAGGATACTGGAATGTTGACAGTGATTATCTGGAGGATATTCTGGAGGACTGAGTCTGTTTCCCTGCGAACTCATGATTATGTAAAACTTTGTATTGACCTAAATTATTTTTTTGTGTTAACTTACATAACGCTGTTGATATGACAGCACCAGAATAATGCAAAGTCAATCTTTGGAGGAAATATAAATGGCAAACAAATCAGCAGAGAAGAGAGAACGCCAGGAAGCAGTACGTCGTCTTCGCAACCGCGCTGCAAAGAGCACAGTTCGCACAGCTGTCAAGAAGTTCGAGGCAGCAGTTGCTTCAGGCAACAAAGACGAGGCACAGAAGGCATTCGCTGAGAGCTGCAAGCTTCTCGATAGTGCTGCAAGCAAGGGTCTGATCCACAAGAACACAGCAGCTAGGAAGAAGAGCAGACTTGCTCATGCTTTAAACAAACTTGCTTAATTCTCATACGCACGCATAAAGAACTATCAATGTTGGAGTAATAGACATGGAAGAGAAACTGACAAAGGCTGCGATTATTGAGAATCTTCATAATAAGCTTGGCCTTAACAGATCAGATATTCATGCTGTGATTGATGAATTATTTGAAGAAGTCAAGGACGGTCTGAAAGATAATCGTATAATTGAGCTCAGGGGTTTTGGAACTTTCGAAGTCCGCATCAGGAAGGGCAGAGAGAAGGCCCGTAACCCTAAGACAGGAGATGTTGTAGCTGTGGATAGGCATGGTGTTGCTATCTTCCGTCCGGGTAAGGAGCTTAAGGACTATGTTTGGAATATAACAGAAGGTCCAAACGAATAATACCTAATTTTTAGGAGAATCTGATTTGGTTAATATCGAATCTAGAAGGAACCTCAGGACAGTCTGTTCTGAGGTTCTTGCATTACTGGCATCCGCATTTCTGCTTTCGATGGCATTCCCGGGCTTCATGAGTGATAAGGGAATAGGTGTGCTTGCGCTTATAGCGCTTATCCCAGTATTTGCTGTGATAAGGAATACATCATGGCGTCTTGTCTGGATATATGGTTTCTTTTTCGGCTTCAGCTATTATGCATTCTTCAATTACTGGCTGAAGGGATTCCATGCTCTCGCAATACTTCTTGTCCCGATAATAAAGGGCGGTGAGATGATATTCCTGTTCCTTGCACTGAAGGCAGCCGATTCATTCTTCAGAAAGCACGGATACATACTTCAGGCAGTGATCTGGGTCGCATATGCATATATGTCTGAGAGCTGGTTTGCAGGATATCCATATGGGACTATTGCCTATGCGCTTTACAGATACAGGATCCTGATCCAGATTGCTGATATAACAGGAATATGGGGAATCATATTCATGATGGTGCTTCCTCAGGCATTCGCCGGAGCATATCTGAGAGACTGGATCCATGGTGCCTCTGATGGCATTATCGTGCATCTCAGGTCTGATATCATACCTATTGCATTATACATAGTCCTTCTGGTCGCCTCTGTCATCTATGGCGGGATAAAGCTTGATTACTGGAATAAGAAAGAGCCTGACAGGATCTGGAGGGTTGCTACTGTGCAGCATAATCATGATTCCTGGAAGGGTGGATACAATACATA
>CAKQTF010000350.1 GCA_934276695.1 uncultured Spirochaetales bacterium | reverse complement strand
TGGACAGGCACCAGGCGGGCACAATGTCATATCCGGGCTATACGATGCACTGAAGGCAGCAGATAAGAACAATGTTCTTCTTGGATTCAGGAACGGCCCATCGGGGCTGCTTGATGATGACTGCATAGAATTCACAGACGAGATCATTGATGCATACAGGAATACTGGCGGATTTGACATAATCGGCTCAGGACGGACAAAGCTTGAGAGAGAGGACCAGTTCAGAGTTGCATCGGAAGTCGCAGAAAAACACCATCTTAATGCGATTGTCATAATCGGCGGAGATGATTCAAACACCAATGCGGCTGTGCTCGCTGAGTATTTCAGGAAGAACGGGCAGCCTGTGCAGGTAATCGGATGCCCGAAGACGATCGATGGGGATCTCAAGAATGATGACATAGAGATCTCATTCGGCTTCGATACAGCAACAAAGACATTCTCAGAGCTGATCGGAAATATCGAGAGAGATGCCAATTCTGCAAAGAAATACTGGCATTTCATCCGTGTGATGGGAAGATCCGCATCACATATTGCCCTTGAGTGCGCACTTGAGACACAGCCGAATATCTGCCTCATCAGTGAGGAGATAGAGAAGAAAAGCATGTCTCTCTCAGCGATTGCTGATTCCATTGCCGATTCAGTTGAGAAACGAAGCAATAAGGGAATGAACTTCGGCGTTGCGATAATACCTGAAGGCGTCATCGAATTCATACCAGAGGCAAAGGATCTGATTGAGGAGATCAACGATATACTAGCGCGCCAGGCAGATGAATTCGGATCCATTTCGGCACCAGAGGAGAAGATATCATTCATGCATAAGTATCTCAGTGCAGAATCAGACAGTGTCTTCTCAATTCTTCCTGAGGAGATCCAGGAACAGCTTCTCATGGACAGGGATCCACACGGGAACGTGCAGGTATCAAGAATAGAGACAGAGAAGCTCCTGTCATCGATTGTAGGCAGAAAGCTCGAGGAAAGGCGGGAAAAGGGAACATACAAGGGCAAATTCAGCCCTCTGCACCACTTCTTCGGCTATGAGGGAAGATGTGCATTCCCTTCGAATTTCGATGCTGACTACTGCTATAGCCTTGGCTATAACGCTTTCCTCCTTATACAGAACGGGCTTACAGGATACCTCTCATCAATAAGGAACCTGTCAAGGCCTGCTGATGAGTGGAGCGCAGGAGGAATGCCCATAGTGAAGATGATGAACATCGAGAGAAGGCATGGAGAGGACAAGCCTGTGATCAGGAAAGCCCTTGTGGATCTTGATGGTGGTCCATTCAGATACTTCGCATCAAAGAGGGATGAATGGGCTGAAGAGACATGCTACACATTCCCAGGCGCAATACAGTACTACGGACCATCATCAGTCTGTGACATAACAACAAGGACACTGGTCCTGGAGCATGAGACTGACAAAGCTGATAAGTAAGCAAGAGCAGGCACTAAGCCTGCCCTTATTTCCATCTGAAATACAGAAGCACCGCCAGAGCACGGTGCTTCTTCCATCAATAGACGATTGATCAGATCCTGTATATCCGGTCCGGATCATCCGGATCCTGGCGGAAGAATACCGTAGTGAAGCCTGTGGTGGCAACAATCACAGATCCTGTCCGCTCCTCAAGCATCCTTGATATCTCCATGACCTGATCCTTAGAATTCTGGAATCTGACCTTTACAAGCTCGTGGCTTGTCAGGGCTGCATCAAGGTGCTCCGCAACCCCATCAGAAAACCCATCCTTTCCAACATTCACAACAGGGCTTAATGACTGGGCCTGGGAGCGCAGGAAAGCCCTCTGATAACTCTTCAATTTCATGCTACTAGCCTACAACAGATACGGAATGAATACAATAAGCA
>CAKQTF010000349.1 GCA_934276695.1 uncultured Spirochaetales bacterium | reverse complement strand
CATTATTCCAGTGCAGGCCGAATGAAATCCTTCTGAATTCTTCCAGTGTGCCAGAGAAGTATATCTCCCGCAGATTCCTTGCACGGGAAAAAGCAGCTGAGCCGATTCTCCTCACAAATGAAGGAATCTCGATCCTTTCAATACCGCTATCCATGAAAAGACCATCAGGTATCTCTTCAAGGCTGCATGGCAGTTTTGCACTTCGCAGGCTTTTTGCTGAGGCAAATGCCATCGCGCCGATTGCCCTAACAGAGTCTGGAATCAGTACCGACATCAGGCTGCTGCAGCCACAGAAGGCTCTTGAGCCTAGGATCTCAACCCCCAGAGGAATATCAAAAGCTCTGAGTGAGCTGCAGTTCTCAAATGCACTGGCTCCGATTCTATAGACTGTATCCGGTATTGTGACTGCAAGCAATGTGCTGCAGTCCTTGAAAGCTTCATTGCCTATCTCCTCCACTCCTTTCTCGACTGTTGCTGTCTTTAGATTCATTAGGCCCATGAAAGCCCTATCTGCAATCTCTGTAAGAGCAAGCTCTTCAGCACATGCTGGGATTGTCAGATTCACAAGCATATCACTGTTTGTAGCCCCTATGACTGCTCCGCTTCTATCCAGTACGATCTCAACCTTATCCCTGAATACTGAGTTCTTCCTATATGAAGGGAATCCGAAGCGGAACAGCTCTGTCATAGGAGGCCTCCGACAATTGATGATTCACGTGCGATTACAGCAATCATCGACAGAGCCGCACCGGAAAGAGAGAACCAGTTATGCCTATCCAGAGAAAAAAGAATCAGGAAAGAATAGATGAATACATGCGCGGCAATAACAATCCAAAGGCCACCTTTTCCGATTATGAAAAGGACAAGAAACAGGAAGTATATGCCATAGCAGATTGATGCTATTGAGATGGTTCTTCCGTTTCTGTCCATCTTCTGAGCCTCTGTATTCTGAAGGAAAATGAGAGATAAGAGCATATACAGATTCAGGATAATGCATATCAGTGATGGGATATCGCTATGGAAATCAAACTGCCCTGCTCTCATCATCAATGCAGGTGCGAATGCCATAAGCGAAGCCACAAACCCATGCACTGAGAATGAAGTCTTTATTGTTTTCTTCATAATAACCTTCTAATAGAGAAATCTTTCAATCTTGGATGGCATGTTATCTATCATTGTATCCTCAGGCGTATAGCCAGGAGGAAGCGATGACAGCATTATCCTTCCATATCCTTTAGATAATATCCTGTTATCAAGTATCAGAACAACTCCTTTGTCATTCTCATTGCGTATAAGCCGTCCGATCCCCTGCTTGAGCTTTATAGTTGTTTCCGGAAGATATATCGACATGAACGGATTTCCACCATTCTGACTCATGTTATCAGCTCTTGCCCTCAGAATCGGTGCAGTCGGAATCTGGAAAGGAAGCTTGACTATGATCAGAAGCCTCAGTGTACTACCCGGTGCATCGATCCCTTCCCAGAACGAGGAAGTTGCAAAAAGTGAAGAATCTGCTCTTTCCTTGAAGTGCTTAAGCAGCATGCTACGGCTTGTTCTGCCATCCTGATGGATAAGGTCATAATCAGGAAGTCTTTCCGCTGTCTTTTTATAGACATCCTCAAGCATTGATTTTGATGTGAAAAGCACAAGCGCTCCTCCTCCGCTTGCTTCTATTGCCCTTGTCACAGCTTCCACAACATATTCATGATATTGATCTGTATTCTCATTACTATAAGCCCTGCCATCCAGAGGCAGCAGGAACATAAGGGATCTCGCATAATCAAATGGAGAAGGAAAGATTCCATTCAAGACCCTTTCCTTCTCCTCCTTCAGTCCTGACCGCTCTGCAAAATAGGAGAAATCATTGCT
>CAKQTF010000348.1 GCA_934276695.1 uncultured Spirochaetales bacterium | reverse complement strand
AATGGAGGCTCCTTTATGCTAGAATCGGGAAAAAGGGGAATCCTAATGTCAAGAATCTACGTTACAGGACATAGGAATCCGGATATGGATTCCATATGCTCTGCTTTTGTCTATGCAGCCCTCAAGAACAGGGTTGATAGCGAGAATGAATATATCCCAGTGCGGCTTGGAAGCGCTAACAGCAATGTCAAGTCTCTCTTCTCAAGGCTCAGCCTGCCTCTTCCTGATACGCTCAAGGATGTTAAGCCTAAGGTAGGCGATGTAGTCAGAAAGCCTGAGTTCACACTCACAAGCGATGCTCCTGTCTATTCGATGATAGACCTGTTTGCAAAGGAGAAGATCACAGTTCTTCCTGTCTTTGACAGCAGGGGAGGCTACCTGGATCTCCTCTCTGCGGATGATATAAACAGGTTTTTCCTCCGGGAGAACCATGATAAGAGAGTTGACTATACGCTCAGTGAGGAGAATATAGCAAAGGTCGTGCCTGGCTATTTCAGGAAATACGGTGAAGGGAACTTCCTGATTGCTCCATTTATGGTCGGTGCAATGGAATTCGACGTGTTCAGATCACGCTTAGAGAAGTGCACGACGAAGCCTGTGCTTGTTGTAGGGCTTCGGCGCCGTCATATAGAGGAGGCTATGAAGCAGGATCTTCCGGGCATTGTGCTTACAGGAATCGATGATCCTGACTCCCTTGATATCGATTTCTCTGCATATAATGGCTTTGTGTATATATCAGAGCTTGATACTGCCGAGACAATCCGGGCGCTGAGGCTTGCAAGCCCGATCTACGGGCTTCTCCGTGATAAGAGCGAGGTGCCGAAGGTGCAGGCTGACATGCTCTTTGATGATGCAAAGCAGATGCTTATGAACAGCGAGGTCAGGGGGATATCCGTCTTTGACGGGGATGACTGGATCGGATTCGTGACAAGGCGCTGCTTCCTGAATAAGCCAAAGGCAAAGCTGATCCTGATGGACCATAATGAGATTGAGCAGAGCGTCATTGGCATTGAGGATGCTGATATTGTTGAGATAATAGACCATCACCGTCTCTCTCCTCCCAGGATGCGCAACCCGATATACATATGCTCGGAGCCGCTCGGGTCGACATGCACTATTGTATATGAGCAGTATAAGAAGCTCGGGGTTGCAATCGACCAGAAGATGGCAGAGGTGCTGCTCTCCGGCATAATATCAGATACGGTGATGCTCAAGAGCCCGACTACTACTGCCTATGACAGGCATGTTGTAGAGAAGCTGTGCCAGAAGGCAGGCATTGAGGATCTGAATGATTTCTCACAGAAGCTGTTTGCATCAGGCTCTGCTCTTGCTGGTCAGAATCCGACGAAGGTCATTGAGTCTGACCTTAAGAGGTATTATGAGTTCGGTGTCAGGTTTGCGATAGGGCAGGTTGAGGTCACTAATCTCATCGAGATACAGAATCTCCAGGAGATATACCACATGGCTCTCGACAGGGAATGCGCTGCGCTCAATCTTGACTGGGCTATGCTCCTGATCACTGATATCCTCACGGATACGAGCCTTCTCTTCACAACAGGATATGATAAGGAGTCAAGGTTCCTGTACGAGAAGACAGGGAAGAACACCTATCTTCTTCCAGGCGTCCTCTCAAGGAAGAAGCAGCTCCTTCCTGAAGTCCTGCGTGTGCTTGAGGACTAGAGGTCGCTCTTACCGTTTAACTGGATTACTGAGGGAATTGTCCTTATGGAGGCCGTCGCTTTGCGTATGGCCTCTTCATTCTCAGCCATGATCGTGAATTCGCCGGTAAGACGTGCGCCTATTGTGTCGAGCTTGCCGCGCCTGAGCCTTGCCCCATGCTTCTTCACTGCATTGTCAATCTCTCCGAAG
>CAKQTF010000347.1 GCA_934276695.1 uncultured Spirochaetales bacterium | reverse complement strand
AATCTGGCTCATTACCGTAACCGCATTGACAAGCTTTCCCCTTGCAGATCCGAGATGTATTGATGCTCCCTTTATGCGGATTCTGACAGTTGCAGCATTAAAGCATTCACTCTCTATCTCATTTTCCCTTCCGCCATCAACTGTATAGCAGACAGATGACTTAATCCTATCATAAGGGAACATCGACATGCCTGATCCAGTCTCCTCATCAGGAGTGAAGAACACCTCAACAGGACCATGTTTCACTTCAGGATGGGACACAAGATAGCTGATAGCCTCCATTATTATTGCAACACCAGCCTTATCATCAGAGCCAAGCAGCGTAGTGCCATCGCTCGTGATTATCTCACGACCCTTATAAAGAGCCAGATCAGGATCCTCAGATTCCTTTATCACAGTTCCGTTCTTAAGAACGATATCCCCTCCTTTATAATCAGAGATCAGCTGTGCCTTCACTCCATTGCCTTCGACATCATCTGCCGTATCAACATGGGCCATGAAACCGACTGCTGTGCCTTCGGCATTGCCATTAAGCCTTCCCATCACAACCTTCTCATCTCCGTAGTAGATATCAAGGCCGAGATCCTCCAGCTCATTCATCAGCTGCCTCTGAAGCACTTCCTGTCCCGGTGTCGTAGGTCTTACCACCCCGCACTTAGATGAGTCTGACTGCGTATCAAAGGCAGTGTACCTGATAAATCTATCTCTTATGCTCTCTGTGAAATCAATCATAATTGCTCCTTGTAATGTAATAATATGATAAATCCACAAAAAGCTGTAGCATTAAACCTTGAAGTTGTAGTTATTAAGGATGGCCTTTGCATCATCAAGTATATTGAATATGCCGAATGCAGCCAGGATCACAGCTGTGGTAAAAGGCGTCCTCGAGACAGCTTTGCCTGTGGCTATTATGCCAGTTGCCATAGCAGCAGCGGCTGCTGGTTCAGTCGTCACTTCCTTGAGCCACTCAGACATAGTCAGCTTTGCATTCTCCTTCTTCTCTGCCTTGAAGTACTCGATTATGCTCATAAGCGTCATCGACAGCACTCCTGCAGCAACAGCAAGGGCTATTGCAGCAGAGATTTTTCCCCAGAATATGTAATTCGGGATAAGCGCATACACAGCAGATGCTGTCAGCAGTACAACAGCCTTCACAACAAGTTTCTTCAGGTCCTTATTGAATGCTGCCTGCTGTGCTGTGCTGAGCTTGCGCACTTCAGGGTCATACAATTCCCTCAGCGCCTTCTCAAACTCCTCTCCCTCAGCCCTTATGCTGTCAATCTCCTCCTGGCTTATCAGGCCCTCTGCTGAGCGCAGCACATCCTCTGTGCTCTCAAAGCTCTCTGTGTAGGTATAATAGCAGAACTCAAGATACTTCTGACCATTATCTTCCTCAAGCGTCCGCCTGGCTACTTCCTCGCCGGTCAGCTGACCTAAGCTGGAAAGCTCTGGAATCTCATCATCAAGCAGTCCTCTTATGCTTTCCAGATGCTCATCAATTGCCCTTGCGCTCGTTGTGAGCAGAACACTCTTCTGCGGTGCGCCTGGACCGGATGACGGCATGGCACATGAGACCAGCATCACAGCTATCAGGAAAACAGACAGAACCTGGTTAAAACGAATACCCAACATTTTTCTCTCCTTTTTCAATTTTGGATTAGCACTCTGAATCAGAATTCAACGCCTATGTACAGTGAGATCCTGCACTGTGAATACTGCCTTACATTTGCCTTAAGGACAGAGACAGTGCTATCAGCAGATGAGAAGACATCGAAGAATGTTATTCTCGGCTCAACGTAGAAATACGGGAAAGAGAACGTCCATCCAGCAAAGGCCCTTGATGTTATTATGAAGTTATCATCAGGAGCAGCCATGC
>CAKQTF010000346.1 GCA_934276695.1 uncultured Spirochaetales bacterium | reverse complement strand
GTATATGATAAGCGGCCAGGATGAGGACGAAGGCAGGATATCAGGGCTTCTCCTTATAGATAATGAGGGATAGGAGGCTAGATCGCATCAAAGCCTCTGGCTATATATCCCATGAACCGGTCTGCCATATCCCTATTGTAATCACGGCAATGCGTAGGCCTTATCCTCACATATCTTACCCATTTCCCGACCTCGAAAGGAATAAGATTCAGAGCAGGGTTATTCTGCCATAGCCATGTCTTTGAAGGAACAAAGGCAACACCAGTGCCATTCATAAGCAGGTTCCTCATGACAGAAGAGTTATCACATATTATCGAATGATGGAGATTCAGGCCGTAGAACATGCTATAGTACTCCTCTATCGTACCCAATGCATAGCTACTGCTGAGCCCTATAAGCTCATATTCAAGCAGGTCCTCAAGCGTGAATGGGGACGAACAGACAGGACGCAGAATCCTAGGCACAGCCACCACTATATCCTCTTTGTATATTATATCATTCTGTCCTATGTAAGACCCCACCTCAGTCGGCATCCCGACCTCAGGATCAACTGCTGTTGCATCAGCAATTATATCCGGAGAATCAAAGCCAGAAGCATCATGGAGGAATATTATGCTCACATCCGGATAATCATGGTGAAATTTCGATACAACACTGACAATAAATGGATGAGCCGCTCTTGCCATAATCTTCAGCTCACTTGCGCTGTTCTTTGCATTTGATGCTATACGGATGATCTCCTTCTCTAAAAACAGCATCTTCTCTGCAGTATTAAGCAGGGCTTCTCCTGTCTCAGTAAGAACCATGGAACGGCCATCTCTCGAAAACAGTCTTGCTCCTATCTCATCTTCAAGCTTGCTTAAGCTGATGCTCAGTGCTGGCTGGGAAACATTGAGAACTGCAGAAGCCTTTGACATACTGCCAATCTTTGCAATCTCATAAAAAGCCCTGATCTGTCTCAGTTCCATTCATTACCACCTATAAATAATATAAATCAGACTATAAGAATATTATATTATAAATTTATCAATTTTAAGATTATCCTTAGCAAGGGAGCAGAGGGTTTGAAATATAGATATAAACTCGGAAAGAATACCTACGAGAGCAGCCAGACTATTACTGCAGCTGTCCTCTTGATGCCAACCTTCATTGCATTGGCATTTCTGTTCATATATCCAGTGATCAACGTATTCTATCTTGGATTCACACAGACAAATACAATTACAGGGATATCCAAATTCATCGGCTTCGATAACTATGTATTTCTCTTCAAGAACGAGATCTTCAGAAAGGCGCTGATCAATACTTTCATATTCACACTAGTAAAGCTTTCGATGGAAGTTCTGATCTCATTAATGCTAGCAATCATGCTGGATCTATCAATTCCATTCAGGAAATTTCTCAGAATATGCTACTTTGCCCCTGTAATTGTTCCTGTAGTCGCATCATCAATCATATTCATGTGGCTTTATGATCCTCAGATCGGTCCGATCAACCAGTTTCTGAAACTGCTGCATCTTCCTACAAGCAACTTTATATATGACAGTAGAACTGCATTATTCAGCATCATTGTCTTTGCTGTATGGAGAGCTATCGGATATGACATCATAGTATTCATTTCCGGACTGCAGGGAATATCGCAGAACGCAATAGAGGCAGCAAAGATCGATGGAGCCTCTGAAATGCAGATCCTCACGAGGATAAAGCTTCCTCTTCTGCGTCCTGTAATAAGCTTCGTAGTCATGATGGGTGCTATTGGATGCTTTCAGGCATTCACAGAGGTCGATATCATGACGGATGGCGGACCAGAGAACAGCACAATACTGATGGTGAACTATATATACAAGCAGGCCTTTGGCAACTCAAAGATGGGCAG
>CAKQTF010000345.1 GCA_934276695.1 uncultured Spirochaetales bacterium | reverse complement strand
CCTTTATGCTGTATGCCATCAAACACAGCCCAGCTCGGACCGCCATCCTTCTCCTCTGATAGGAATGCGGCATCCGCAACTGCCGCTATTGTCTTATTGCGGTATACCACATGCCATTTCTCCCTTTTCTGAAACGGAGAGAATTCAGATATGAGAAGCCCATGCTCATAGATCTCACCCATAAGATCAATAAGCTGCTCACTGGGGCATTTCGATACGAATGATGAGAGAACTGCTATGACTGGCATTCCTCTCTTAATCGCCATTGACAGCGCAAAGGCCGGCGTGCCTGGCTCAAGCGGTGCAATCAGTGCTGTCTTAGGATTCTCGGCCGCACATGAGACAGCCTTAAGCACATCCTCCTTACCCTGCAGGGAAGGAAGCCCCATACCAAGGAATGCTACTTTGTATCTATTGAGAAGATCACTGTTGCCAAGCGAATAGAGGTAGTGCACAGGCTCAGCTTTCAGCCCCTCAGGAAAAAGCGGGGAATGGTCAGGTATTATGCTGTACCCTACGCGCTCCCTGTCAAATGCCTCTCGGACATCACGCCAAAGAGAATCAAGATAATCCCTGCTAAGTCCTGTTCCATCGCTTATCAGATCAGAATAGGAAGGAAAAGGAAGAGAGAGATCTGCCCCTGATGTCCTGAGAATGCTGTAAGCACGCTCCCTGTCCCCGGATAAGGCAGAGACAAGCGTCTCATATGCCCTGGCCTCTTCTGATGCGTCAGCAGCTCTGTACATGCCGTTTTGCCTCCAGTAAAATAGATGCGAAATCACACAGCGGCGTGCTTATTCCATTCTTCCGGCCTATCCGTGAAACAGCGCCTGCAAAGTACATGTTCTCTGTCTCTCTATTGGCAAGAAGATCCTGAAGCATGCTTGTCTGTCCATGGTTCGTATGCTGGCAGAATCTTCCGATCATGCTATCAACATCACTATCTGTAAGCACAACTGACTCTGAAAGCGCAACCTCCTGGACTTCCGATGCAATCATCCTGACAGCCTTTATTAATGAGCTGTTGTCATGGATTGCATAGTAATCCGCAACAAGGATTGCAGAGAGAGTATTGAAGCATGTATTCATCATGAACTTCCACCATTTATAATGGATTATGTCATCAGGAATCTCATAGTTCTGCCCCGCCGCATCAAAGAGAGAAGCAATCCCAGAGACTCTTCCGCTTCTTGAGTTATCCTTCTCACCGAATATTATGGTGCCATCATGGAAGCATTCAGTCCTATTACCGCTATGATTTGATGATAGATCAGTTATGAATGAATAGAGCACATTCCCATCTCCGAACCGCGCTGATAGAATACGCTCTGCATCGATTCCATTCAGAAGCGGAAGGAATACAGTGGATTCATCTGCAAATGGTGCAATCTCATCAAGTGCTCCATCTAGCTGGAAATTCTTCAGAGCAACTATGATGAGGTCTGCCTTGCACTCACAAGTGCCAGGAACAGCAAGCCTGAATGAGACTGTGCTGCCATTGTATATCAGCCCATCCCTATATCTGCCACAGCGCCCAGAGTCAACAATCAGAGCAAAATCACAGACATCCTTAAGCTTCATAGCAACGGATGTGCCAACTGCTCCTGCCCCTATCAATCTAACAACCATAACCTCTATTTTATTTGATATCGTGGCCATTGAGAAGAGACCATAATCGCTAATGATTCCGAAGAAAGACAGCTTTCAGCAAAACGCTCTTTTATTATCTATAAAAAATTATTGACAATATAATGCACAGATGCTATCTGTTTAAGTAGGAATAGTTTAATAACGACAGAATATGTCGTTATATTATAACATTTTACTTATACTAAAATTACACAACGACATTTTTTGTCGTTTACGGAGAAATATGGAC
>CAKQTF010000344.1 GCA_934276695.1 uncultured Spirochaetales bacterium | reverse complement strand
TCAGAGTGCAGGTGCTGCTGGTGAATTCTATACTCCGCGTGCTGTGACTGATTTCATGGCTGATAAGATTGATCCGCAGATAGGTGAGACCATGGCTGACTTTGCATGCGGAACTGGTGGATTCCTTATCAGCTGGCTGAAAGCGCTTGAGAAGAGAGTGAAGACAACGGATGACATGAAAGCATATGGCAACTCAATCTATGGTATTGAGAAAAAGCAATTTCCATATATGCTCTGCATTACGAATCTTCTCCTTCATGATATCGATATGCCTCGTGTTTATCATGATAATTCTCTTCTGGAAGATGTCCTTGATTACACTGAAGATGATAAATTTGATGTTGTTCTGATGAATCCGCCATATGGAGGAAGTGAAAAAGATGAGGTAAAGAGCCATTTTCCTGCAAATCTTGCAAGCAGTGAGACAGCTGATCTATTTATAGCTGTTATCATGTTCAGGCTTAAAGCGAATGGAAGAGCCGCTGTTATCCTTCCTGATGGATTTCTTTTCGGTAATGACAATAATGCAAAGTTGAACCTGAAGAAGAAGCTTCTCAATGAGTTCAATCTGCATACAATCATAAGGATGCCAGAAAGTGTATTTTCCCCATATACACCAATAGCGACAAATATCATCTTCTTTGATAATACCCATCCGACAGAAGAGACTTGGTTCTACCGTTTGGATATGCCAGAAGGCTATAAACATTTCTCAAAGACAAAGCCAATGAAAAGAGAGCATTTTGCTCCTGTTGATGAATGGTGGAATGACCGGAAAGAGATTAAGGATACCGATACTGATACATACAAGTCCAGAAAATACACAAAGGCTGAGCTTGAAGGGAATGGATATAATCTGGATCTTTGTGGATATCCGACAGCTGTAAAGGAGATTCTCTCTCCTGTGGATACGATGCGGAATTTCATAGAGCACCGTACAGTACTCAATGCCAAGCTTGATGAGCAGCTTAAAGAGATACTTGCTCTTCTTGGAGGTTCTCTGTGATTACAATCTGTGATGATCTGAGAAAATCAGTACTTCAGGCTGCAATTCAGGGTAAGCTCACAGAGCAGCTTCCTGAAGATGGCAATGCAGAAGATCTTTATAAAGAAATACAAGCAGAAAAGCAGAAGCTGATCAAAGAAGGCAAGGTAAAGAAAGAGAAACCTCTTCCAGAAATAAAAGAAGGTAAGATTCCATTTGATATACCGGAGAATTGGAAGTGGGTGTATTTGGGAGAAATTTTTTCTCATAATACAGGAAAAGCCTTGAATCAGAGCAATTCTGATGGTACATCAATGCCATACATAACAACTTCGAATGTATATTGGAATGGATTTGTTCTTGATGATCTTCGCTCAATGAACTTCACAGATTTAGAGATTGAAAAATGTACTATCCGAACAGGAGACCTTCTTGTATGCGAAGGTGGAGATATAGGACGCTCTGCAATATGGCCATATGACTATGAAATGAGAATCCAAAATCATATTCATAAGCTTAGGCCATATGTACAATTAGACATCAAATACTATTGGTATGTGCTTTTTTTGTATAAAACAGCTGGTTGGATTGGTGGTAAAGGAATAGGGATTCAGGGGATATCATCTAATGCCCTGCATAAAATAATTGTACCTCTTCCAACTCTTTCTGATCAGAAACGCATTGTAGCCAAGGTTGATGAACTTATGGTGAAGATTGATGAGATGGAAAAGACAGAGAAAGCTGTAACAAAACTTTATGATGAATTCCCCGGTAATATGAAAGCTGCTCTATTGCAGGCTGCAATACAGGGGAAACTCACAGAACAGTTGCCTGAAGATGGTAATGCAGATGATCTTTATAAAGAAATACAAGCAGAGAAACAGCGACTTATCAAAGAAGGGAAGA
>CAKQTF010000343.1 GCA_934276695.1 uncultured Spirochaetales bacterium | reverse complement strand
GAAGAGTCGATGCCTTCGTATTCACAGCTGGTGTATGCGAGATGTGCGACCATATAAGAAAAGGCTATTGTGCAGGTCTGGATAATCTTGGGATCATACTTGATGAAAACAAGAACAGGCTTTCGCATTGCAGAAATGCAGAGACATGCATAAGCGCAGATAATTCACCTGTGAAGATCTTCGTGATACCTACTGATGAAGAGCTCGTGATGACAGAGGATGCACATGCCCTGATGGACGGAACTTATGATGTGCATACTAATTTCCATTACACATTCGAAGATCCAGAATACCAGAACAAGGCAAGGGCAAGAGGTCTTGCTGAGAATCTGAAGAAGACACCGGAACTGAAGTCAATAATCGCACTTCCTCCTAAGAAGTGCTGCCATTGCTGCTGATCCGCAATCATCTACAGTATAAACACGCATATCCGCTATGCGTGTTTTTTATCACTTTAACATAAATAAAAACACATTATTATCATTCTTTTTTAGGAATATTAATTCAGATATATAATATACATTAGCATTATTTTTGAATCCAGAGATCAAATATTCATGATGAATGACTTATATGAGAAAATGCTCGAGAAGCATTTTCACATCAGCTATCTCAAACCATATCAGGAACTTATCATCTCCAGGATTCTTGAGGATAAAGATGAAGGCAGGCATCTTGATATGCTGGCATGTCTCCCTACAGGAGCAGGAAAGAGCCTGTGTTTTATGCTTCCGGCAGCATTGTCTGATGACTATATGATACTCATATACCCTCTTCTTGCTCTTATGAATGACCAGGCTGCACGCTTTCTGAAAGCAGGGATCAGCGCAGAGATGCTTAGGGGGAATATGGGAAAGGAAGCGAGGGATGATGCAATACTCCGTCTCAGGACAAAGAAGAGCCATGTCCTGATAACAAACATCGAGATGCTTCTTCTTATGATGAAATGGCATAGTATTGATTTCATGAGAGGCAGAGGGCTTACGATCGTACTGGATGAGGCCCATACAGTTATAACATGGGGCGAGACATTCAGGGAATCCTACCGGGAAACAGACAGCGTGCTCTCATACTTCAGACCTGATGCAGTGCTTGCATTCACAGCGACAATGGATTCCAGGATATACCGAGGTCTGATCAGAGAGATATTCAGAGGCAGGATGCCATATCTTGTGCATGCTTCGTGTGATAGACAGAATATATTCTACTCAGTGCTAACCTCTGCATCAAAGAAGCTTGATCTGCTGTACCTCCTGAAAGACCGTAGCCTGAGACCTTCGGTAATCTTCACCAGAACACGTACAGAGTCAGAGGAGCTTTCATCTTATCTTGGCCATTTCATAGACTGCAGGCATTATCATGCAGGGCTGGCAAAGGAAGACAAGGAAGAGAGGGAGGACTGGTTCATAGGCTCACATGATGGTGTGATGATAGCAACCATTGCATTCGGAATGGGAATCGATAAGCCAGACATACGGTCAGTCATACATGCATATCTCCCGGATTCTGCTGCAGCTTTCCTCCAGGAGGCAGGAAGAGGAGGACGAGATGGCAGGATATCATATTCAATTGTGCTCAGATATGAGGATGAAGACAGTCCGCTGAAGGAAGCATTCTGCGGAGAGAGCTGCATACGGGCCTCTCTGCTCAGGGCAATGGATGAATCAGCAGGATCAGAACGATGCCTAGCCTGTTCCGTATGCACAGGCAATCCATTCAGGGCAAAAGGAACGGCAGAACTCCTGAGACTTGTCAGAAGGCATCCATTTAAGAGCATGAAAGGAATCATAGCAGTCATATGCAGGAAAAACAGGAAAGCGCTTTTCACGCACGCGGATGCATCTGATGCCATGAAACAGATGCAGAGACAGGGGCTGATCACTAAGAGACTGGTATTCAGAGG
>CAKQTF010000342.1 GCA_934276695.1 uncultured Spirochaetales bacterium | reverse complement strand
ATGCTATCCACAAGAAGCTTCTGCTCCCTTTCCTGTCCTCGTATCATATCAGCCAAACCTCCCCGTTATATAATCTTCTGTCTTCTTGTTCTTCGGTCTTGAGAACAGCGCTTCCGTACTGGCGCTTTCTATGATTTCACCAAGCAGGAAGAATGATGTGTAATCAGATATCCTAAGAGCCTGCTGCATATTATGGGTGACAATAACGATTGTGTATTTTTCCTTCAGGGAAAGCGCAAGATTCTCTATTGCCAGTGTCGAAATGGGATCAAGAGCGCTTGTCGGCTCATCCATGAGAAGCACCTCCGGCTCAACAGCCAGCGCTCTTGCAATACAGAGTCGCTGCATCTGTCCGCCAGAAAGCCCCATTGCGCTTCTGTTAAGACGGTCTTTGACCTCATCGAAAAGCGCAGCATCAATAAGAGCCTTCTCCACGATTTCAGAAAGCCTCACATGGTTCTTCACGCCATGGGTCCTTGGGCCATATGCCACATTGTCAAATATTGACATCGGGAATGGATTAGGCTTCTGGAACACCATGCCAACACGCTTCCTTAATGTCGGGATATCAATATTCCCAGAATATATGTCCTCCCCTTTCAGAAGAACCTTTCCCTTTATTGTGCAGCCTTCTACAAGGTCATTCATCCTGTTCAGGCATCTGAGCAGAGTTGATTTACCACAGCCTGACGGCCCGATGAAGGAAGTGATCCTATTTTCAGGAATATTAAGGTTTATCCATTTCAGTGCCTCAAAATCATTATAGAAAAGATGGAGATCCTCTATTTCAAATACGTCATTCATCTGCTTTTCAGCCTCCTCTGCATATGAGATGATACGGAATTAAGAGCAAGCACAAGACATAGCAGAACAACTGCAACACCCTTCGCTTCGTTTATATGAAGCCCCTCACTCATCAGCACATACATGTGCACGCTCAGTGTTCTTCCTGACCCCATCACTGAACCTGGTATACCAGCAACAGTACCTGCCGTGAACACAAGCGCAGCAGTCTCGCCAACAATCCTTCCTATGGAAAGCAGGACTCCTGCAAATATCCCAGGCGCAGCTGCAGGGAGGACAATAGAGAATATCGTTCTCAGTTTTCCTGCCCCAAGGCCATATGATCCTTCTCTGTATATATCAGGGACTGCCAGCAGAGATTCCTCACTTGTCCTCATTATCAGCGGAAGGATCATCATGCTGAGTGTCACTGATCCGGAAAGGATGCTATAGCCCCATCCTAGCGCTATATTGAAGAAAAGATAGCCAAAAAGACCATACACAATGGATGGGATTCCTGACAGTGTGTCTGCCATCATGCGTATAAGCTTCACATATCTGGATCCTCTTCTTGCATACTCTGTCAGATAGACAGCCGAGAATACGCCTACAGGCAGTCCGATCAGAAGCGAAAGCGCAATGACAATAACCGTATTGATGATTGCAGGGAACATCGAGCAGTTCTCACTCGTATACTTCAATGCGAAAAGGGAAGGCCTGAGGTATGGGATTCCTGATATCAGTATATATCCTATTATTATAGCAACAAGCGATATGGTTATAGCTGCAGATGAATAGACAAGGGCTCTCAGAACTGCAGATTTCATATTATTATGCGTCATCTGGATCTCCTCAGTGCAGAGAATGAGAGATTGATCAGCAGTATGAATACAAACAGAACCACTCCTGTTCCAATCAGGGCTCCTCTGTGCAGATCAGCTGCATACCCCATCTCTAGGACAATATTCGCAGTAAGCGTCCTGACTCCATGCACGATGGACTTCGGGATCATAGGCTGGTTCCCTGCGATCATTATAACAGCCATTGTCTCTCCGATAACTCTTCCGATTCCAAGCACAATGGCAGATATTACACCAGATTTAGCGGCAGGGAGGACTGC
>CAKQTF010000341.1 GCA_934276695.1 uncultured Spirochaetales bacterium | reverse complement strand
GATCCCTAGCAGAATACTCTATGCACTCCTTCTTGAATCTTCCTTTTCCTGCATCTGAGCCATAAAACACATCATATAAATCATAGATGCCAAGGATCCGGAGGCAATCAGCCGCGACTTCCTGTGTCTTGTTAGTCGCAAGCCCTATCCTGTATCCTTTCCTCTTAAGCGCGCTTATCGCATCCAGCATCCCAGGATATAGATGGCAGCGGTACTTACCGACCTCATTATAGATTCTCCTGTATATTGAAACAGCCCTATCGCACTCATCATCAGGAAGGCTGAACGCAACCCTGAAGCAGTCCCTCAGGGGAGGACCGACAAATTTCCTAAGCTGCGGCTCCGGCCATGGACCGCTGTAGCCCATCTCCTCCATTGTCTTCTGTGCTGTATAGAAAATCCCTTCAGAGGAGTCAGCAAGTGTCCCATCAAAATCAAACAGGATAGCCTTAATCATTTATGATCCCCAGCATCACATCATGGAATGACGATGCAGAAGCAGCTATCTCAATGAAATCCTGATCAGGATTGATCAGTGTCACTTTCCCTCCTGCCTCTTCTGAAATAAGCGCACCTGCAGCCATATCATATGTATGAAGGCCCATCTCATAGTACATTGAGCATCTTCCGGCAGCAACATAGCATAGAGAGAGCGCAGCAGATCCTATCGATCTCACATCAGAGATGTATTCATAGAACCTGCGCATTCTTGCCATATAGCTATCAAGATAAGAGTGAATGCGGTGTGGCGGGACCAGCAGCGCAAGTGTCTTACCCAGGTCCGCATCCTCTGCAGTATGTATTCTCCTGCCATTAAGGAATGCACCGCATCCCTTCACAGCAGAGAAGACCTCACCCTGGCGTGGTACAGCCACAATGCCGATCTTCACTCCCTCCTCATCCCTAAATGCAATTGAGATTGTGTAATCAGGGAAATCTGACATGAAATTTACCCATCTATAGGGTCAATGATCCAGCAGTTGCTGAAACTGCCCTTTCTGCCGCTTTCCTCTCCGTAGAATGAATCTGATGGGAAAGCCTCTCCAAGCTCATGCTCAATAAGCTCTTCGCATCTTTTGTCTGCCGCTGTGACATAGTCGTTCGCGGCCTTGCTTGTTATGGAAGTCCTCAGGCTCTCATGCCCAAGCAGGAATTCTGATGCATGGGCAGCAACACTGAGGGCTTTTTCAAATCTGCATCTGATTTCTTCAGTAGTCATTTCCTGCTCCTTGCTATCAGTATATCACCGATATTGACAACTCTCTTCCAATCAGATGCAGAGAATGATTCCTTATTGAATGTAGTCTCGAAAGCATTCTGCACTGTGAAGTTATCATCAATGTAGAGAATCAGTGCAGTCCATTCATCAGCTCCTCTGGAGTACATGACAGCACCAGCATTATTCAGAAGCTCAGAAAGCCTTAGCTCATCTCTCACAGGGTTCTCTGCAAGAAGCACAGACATTGAATAATCATATATTGAGAAGAGCTTATCCTTATGATCAACCTGCTGCTTCTTCCAGCTGGATGATATGATTGAATTCAGATAATCAATCATATCGCTATCTGAAGCCTTGATGAATTCTGCGAATCTGCCATTCATGCTTCCGAGCTTTTCCATTATCTCAAGGACACTTCCGGAAAGCGTGCTCAGGAATGATGCACTGAGATCTTTCTCTTTCTCATTTTCTTTATCGTCAGAGCAAGGGACATCAAGGCTCAGATCCTCGACCTCCCTCGGTCCTGCCATGACATAAAGCCCATCACCTGTTCTTATAAGACCATTATGATCAGCGGCAGGGATTGCCTCATTCCCGCTATTACTATTAACAGAAACGCGCGAAGGCTCCTCAACAGAAGGCTCCTCAACAGAAGGCTCCTCAACAGAAGGCTCCTCAACAGAAG
>CAKQTF010000340.1 GCA_934276695.1 uncultured Spirochaetales bacterium | reverse complement strand
TCCCTGACCTTAGCAGGCCAGTCAGGATCTGCAAGCATCTGATGGCCAAGGCCTACGACATCAAGAGCGCCTTCCTCCACGGCCTTCTCCGCAACCTCAGGATCATTGAGCTTCCCCTGTCCCATTATAGGAATGCTCACAGCCTTCCTGACAGCTCTAAGAACGTCGAGCTCCATTCCCCTTGGCTCATAGACAGATGGGATCTGGCAGTAATAGCGCTCATAGCAGCCTGTATCAATATGGAGGGCATCTACGCCTTCCCTCTCAAGCAGCCTGCAGAGCTCAATGCCCTCTTCGATTGTCCTGTATCCAGGCTTCGGGATCCTGTGGTCAACAGTTATCTTCGCAATCACAGGATAGTCCTGGCCGCATACCTTCTTCACCTCATGAAGGCACTCGACTACAAACCTTGCCCTGTTCTCAAGAGATCCGCCATACTCATCCTCTCTCCTGTTCCATGCAGAGGTCAGGAACTGATCGAACAGGTAACCTCCATATGCATGCATCTCAATCCCATCCGCACCGGCCTTCTTAAGCATCAGGGCAGCCTTGCCATAGGATGTGACGACATCATGGATCTGCTCTGCTGTGAATACCCTTGTGGATACAGCAGGATTCCCTCTCAATGGGTTAGCACTAGGACCATAAGGAGCTGTGTCTATCCTGTCTGCATATGCAACACGCCCCAGTCCTACAGTGAGCTGTGTCACGACCTTAGCGCCATATGCATGGATCTGATCGCACAGCTGGCCATACGGAGCGAGCTGGAAGAAGCTGTCCATTGCCCATGTAGGCCTCGTCTCATATTTCTGCGTGCACATGGCACAGCCTATGTTCACAAGGCCTGCACCGCCCTCGGCAAAGCGCTCATGGGCGCGGATGTTCCTCTCGCTCATGAAGCCGTCAATATCCGTCTTCATGCCCATCGGGCAGACGGCAATTCGGTTCTTAAGCTTTATTCCACCGTAATCAACACGTTCAAACAATCTGTTTGCTTTCATCTAAAATCACCTTTTCCTTTGAATATCTGACTGGCATGATCACAAGAAGAGGCACGACAATCAGAGGAATCGCAAGATATCCCAGAGCTGCATATCCTCTGCTGATTATTGTCCGCAGGCCGACTGTCGAGATGATGATGCACAGCGCAAAGTATGCAATGCCCGTTATGAGGTTCCTCACTATGCCGTTCCTGAATATGCCTTTCTCCGGGTAAACCCTGCTTACCCTGTATGCAACTGCATTGAGCTGGGGCGCCCCGCTTGAGAGAAGCGCAAGGAACATAGTCACCATGTATACAGCAGGCAGCCATGGGAACCTATCAGATAAAAATCCATTGACAATCGACAGCACCGGCACATCATCTCCAGCAACGGCATCCCTGTATGGAAGGATCATAAGCGTGCTTATCATGAATGCAGAGCTGTTGAGTATGAAGCTCAGGATCCCGATCCATACACAGTCGCTCCTCTTCCTTACATTCTGCTCAACAGAGCACAGGGTAAGCGCATTCACAGAATTCGAGAACGCAAGCGCCACTGCTCCTGATATCCCGGCACCGATGGAAGCACCTGCTGGCACATCAAGCGAAGAGAGAAGCTCAAGCGTTTCCCCTCCACGGGCGCTGACTGCGCATAATGACAGGGCGACCATCCCGACAATCATCACAGCGGATATAACCGATGATGATGCCCTGACAAGCCTTGCTCCCCATAACACCAGCACAATGCTCAGCACAGAGATCAGGACAGATCCGAAGATCCAAGGAAGCCCGGTAAGCCCTGTGAAGAATGTACCGCCCATGCTCACCACAGAGCTCCCGCCTATGACCATTGCAAGGACCATATACAGCTCAAGCATCGGAGAAAGCAGTCTCCTGAACCTGCCGTAGATGCTATCTGCAAGCTC
>CAKQTF010000339.1 GCA_934276695.1 uncultured Spirochaetales bacterium | reverse complement strand
GTTCTGATAACAGGGACTTCAGGCGGGATCGGAAGAAGCACTGCAGAGCTTTTCCTCGAGCGCGGATATGATGTTGCAGGAATCGATATAAGGGAGTCCTCGATAGAGCATAGCCATTACACTCATTACATTGCTGATATAGCTGATGTTAAGTCCCTTCCGGATATTAAGGATGTCGGCATACTCATAAACAGCGCAGGCGTCCAGGGAAGCGATGATGATATAGATGTCAATCTGAAGGGCACGATACGCGTCACAGAGCGCTACGGCATCACACCGGCTATCAGGAGCATCCTCATGATCGCATCTGCATCCGCTCATACAGGAGCAGAGTTTCCGCTTTACTCTGCATCAAAGGGCGGGCTTCTATCATATACAAGGAATGTCGCGATAAGGATTGCTCCATACGGAGCGACTTGCAACAGCCTTTCGCCCGGCGGTGTCACAACTGAGCTCAACAGGCCTGTGATGGATGATCCAGAGCTCTGGTCTGAGATCATGAGGCTTACTCCGCTCAGGAAGTGGGCAAGCCCTGAGGAGATAGCTGAGTGGGCATATTTCATGACTGCTGTCAACCGGTCATGCTCCGGTGAGGATATCATTATTGATAACGGAGAGACCCATCTTGGCGCATCTTTCATATGGCCAGATGTCTGATGGTGTGTCATTATGATACATGATATTGCTGGTAGTCTGCCGCTGTGTCAATATGAGCCACAAAGTGGCGCTTTAGTGTGGCATAATGATTTGATTAGATTGTGTCTTTCAGATTCTATTTTTGTTTAATTCATTGTTATATAATAAATTGAAAAAGTTGGCATAGTATTTGCTTATATGTTTCAATAGGAGATTGAGACAATGAGTTACAACATTTGCAGAAGTGAATATACTATCGGGAATCTGTTCAATGATCTGTTCGAGGATTCATATGTCAGGAATAAGATACCACCTGTGGATATCTCAGAGAGCAGCGCTGGATATGAAATCGAGGCTGAGGTCCCTTCCTACAGAAAGGATGAGATAAGGATCTCTCTTGATAAGCATGTCCTTACGGTTTCGGCAAAGAAGCACAGTGAAGAGGATGGAAGGCGCTATCTGATCAGGGAAATCCGCAATAATGGCTTCTCTCGCTCATTCAGGCTTCCTGAGGATGCAGATGAGTCGATGGTGAGTGCATCTTCTGAGAATGGTGTTCTCAGGATTCTCATCCCGAGAAAGAAGAACGTGAATAATGGGACAGTTGATATAAAGATCAGCTGATCTCCGGTCATCTATACATACACTGATGAGCTGTTGCAGTAGCGGCAGCTCTTTTTTCTGCCTGATGGGCTGTGCGTTCTCACAGCCCCTTGCCCTCTCAGTGTGAGAACGCATATATAATTGCCTGAAGTACAATCCAAATGCTCCTGAAAGCAGATGGGCATGTGTTCGATTCTGCGATTTTCTGATTATATATTTTATTATCTGTACTCATTTTGGCAATTTGATTATACTACATTTTCAGGAGTGTAAAGAGTGTACAGGATATTAAAGAAGAAACATCTCTCACCTGAGGTCTTCTCAATGGAGATTGAGGCTCCGATGATTGCGAGAGAGAGAAAGGCTGGGCAGTTTGTCATTATCCAGCGTGGCGGTGATTTCAACGAGAGGATCCCTCTTACGATAGCTGATGCTGATCCTGGGAAGGGGACTATAACAATCGTATTCCAGGCTGTCGGCGAAGGCACGCATCTTCTTGCACGCATGAATGAAGGTGATTTCATAGAGAATGTGCTTGGGCCTCTTGGCAGCCCGACTCATATAGAGAAATTCGGCAAGGTCGTCTGTGTCGGCGGTGGTGTGGGAGTCGCCCCTCTGTATCCTATTGCGAAGGCAATGAAGGAAGCAGGCAACGAGGTAAGGTGCATTATCGGAGCA
>CAKQTF010000338.1 GCA_934276695.1 uncultured Spirochaetales bacterium | reverse complement strand
GGCCTATGATCTACATCGAGCCTGATCGGGAGATCAATGACGCCGCCTTCTTCGAGAATTACACCTTCAAGAAGTGCAACATAGGTCTTCTTGACTATCTTCTGCTCGAATTCCTGGGAGAGGATCCTATGTGATTCCCTATTGAAAGCCATGATCAGAAGGCCTGATGTATCCATATCAAGGCGATGCACAAAGCATTCCTTCGGGGAGGAGGGGAATAGTGTATGGAATCTGTATGAAGCTGAGTCGAGCTTCTCAATCCCTCTGCCTGGGACAGATAGCATCCCTGAAGGTTTGTTTATCACAGCAAGATCCTCATCTGCATATAATATGTCTATTCCGAACATCTTAGGCAGGATCAGGCCGCATCTTTCATCACATGGTGCATAAAATGATCCATCAAGCATGAACTCTGCAAGGCCAGTAAGCTCCCAGCCTCGCCGCATTGCATAGTTTATGCATTTGAGGCCTGCGCATTCCCCGGTTCCAGTAGGGCATGAGCCGGGAAGCCCATGTATGCGCTCTCCATTCCATGCGGAGAACTCATATATGTCCTTCAGCCTTCTGAGTGTTTCATTTGAGAGTCTGGCCCTCTCTTCTTCAAGCCCTTCCTCTCCTTTTCCTATCCTGTCCGAGAGCTCATGTATCCTGCCGTCATTGATTGCGACTATCTCATTGAATCTGCTGATGGAAAAGCATGGAGGGACGTAGCCTGGAACCTCATAGGATCCGTTTATTGTTCCTGAATAGCCATACAGGACTTTCTCCTCACCGTCCTTTGTCTTTGCAATGAGAACTGCGAACATCTGGTTCTGCCTCAGATCTTGGACAGGGTATTCAGGAGAAGAGGGGATTGAGTAAGACCCGGAGTCTCTGAAGCTCTTTATGAGTGATCTGGCAATGGATTCTGCCTTTTCTGTCTGAAGAAAGGAATACATGGAATCCATTATATTGATTAATGATAATTAATCCATCCATCGCCTGGCTGCAAATTGACAATGGCATTCCTATTCTGCTATCTTGTATTAGCTGAATTATCAGCAATAAAGCAAATCTTTTACTGGAGGGTAAATCTAATGGCAAGAAATTTTGCTCCTAGATTCAAGCAGTGCAGAAGACTTGGGGTTAATGTATGTGGGCACCCTAAGGCAATGAACAGGGCAAATGCACCAGCATTTGCAAAGAGAAAGAAGGTCACAGACTACAGCAAGCAGCTGACAGAGAAGCAGAAGCTCAAGGCTTATTATGGTGTTCTCGAGAAGCAGCTTCACCACTATTATGAGAAGGCTCTTAAGTCTGATCTCATGACAGGTGATGCTCTTGTTATCTCTCTTGAGAGAAGACTCGACAACGTTGTATACAGAATCGGCTTCGGCAATTCAATCCGTCTTGCTCGCCAGCTCGTATCCCATGGCCACATACTTGTCAATGGCAAGAAGGTGGACATTCCTTCTTATCAGCTTAAGGCAGGGGATGTTGTTTCCCTGAAAGAGAAGTCAAGAAACAACGAGCTCTTCAAGTCCAACTTCCTTGGTCATCCATCTTTCAATCTCCCATATATCGAGAGAAACACAGATGACTGGTCAGGCAAGCTCACAAGGCTTCCAGAGAGAGCTGAGATTCCTGTACAGGTAAACGACCAGCTCGTAGTTGAGTTCTACTCAAAGTAATCCAAGTCGATAGAGCATCTCTGTCAAGCAGTTCCACATTCTGCAGAAGAGAAAAGAAGCAAAATAGTAATGATAGAATAAAATGAAGGGACGGAACTGCTAATGAGGTTCTGTCCTTTTGTGGATTTATTGAAAATGGAGGAAATAGAATGAGATTATATGATTTTAGAACAGAATACAGAGAAAATCCAATCGGACTTACAGAGAAAGCACCACGATTTTCCTGGAAAATAGAATCTGATGAGAA
>CAKQTF010000337.1 GCA_934276695.1 uncultured Spirochaetales bacterium | reverse complement strand
GCTTTGAAGCAAGCTATGAATGATTATACAGCACGGGATAAGAAGAACTATGGAGATACTAACATTGCTGATGTTGCATATCCAAAATTTCTTGAGAAACTCGATATATGCAGGGATATTTTCCATGGTTACGACTATTCGAAGTTTACGAATGGGACAGATTTGGAAAGGGCAAAGACTATTACTGGTGCTGTGAACTTTATAATGGCACTTGATAAAGAAGCTCAGAAGATTGATTTCATTAAGGAATCATTGCTCCTAAAGCAGGCTTTGTCTCTTTGTTCATCTATTGTTGAACGTGATCTACGAGTGGAAGCTGCCTTCTTTGAATCAATACGTGTGTTTGTTAATCGCCTTATGAATCAAGGAAATGGGCATAAGGTCAGTCTTCAGGAAATAAATGCTCGGATAAATGAACTCCTTAAATCAAGTATCAAGAGCGATGGGGTAATCAATCTGTTTTCCGATGTGAAAGAAGAGTTTTCACTATTTGATCCTAAATTCCTTGAGGAAATCTCCAAGATGAAGGAGAAGAATCTTGCAGTTGAGCTTCTGAAAAAGCTTATTGCAGATCAGGTTCAGATATATCGCAGAACAAATGTTGTGAAATCAGAGAAGTTCAGTGAAATCATACAAGGTGTAATGAATCGTTATCTGAATGGAATGCTTACCAACGAAGAAGTCATAGCAGAGCTTCTGAAAATGGCGAAGCAGATAAGTGATGCACGTGATGCTGGAGATGAGCTAGGGCTTTCCGAAGACGAACTGGCATTTTATGATGCTATTACAAAGCCACAGGCTATCAAGGATTTTTATGAGAATAGTGAATTAATTGCTATCACAAAAGAATTGACGGAAACGCTGCGAAGGAATCGTTCTGTTGATTGGCAGAAACGTGATACTGCGCGTGCTCATATGCGTATGATGATCAAAAGACTTTTGAAAAAGCATAAGTATCCGCCAGAAGGTATGGAGGATGCTGTTGCTACTGTAATGCTTCAGTGTGAATTATGGGCTGATAATAATGATTTGGAAAACAAAGAGTCAGACTATGCAGAAGGGTTTTATAACGAACCTCAGGACTTGCAGATGATGGTTGCAGAAGAAAATGGCTCCTACATAATGAAAAATGAAGAATAATATATACTGGATGTAAAGTGTTATATGATTAAGTGCAGATCTGTCATTGATCATAGACGTTTTTTGTTTTCTTCCTGTCTATTAAGATGCGGGTGATGATTCTGATCTTATCATCATAGCAGAGCTTCATAAAATAACCTCTTTTTGGGTTCTGTGTCTAACTTTTGGGGTATATCTCAGATTTGAATAAGGCAGTTATTGAAGTTTCTGAATAAGAGAAAGTGTTGATATAAATCCACAAAAAGGTAATACTTTTACGTACCACTGAGAGTAGTAGAAGGTAACACTCTGCTGTTATGTGAAACCATTACAGATAACGCCGTATCAATCACTGATCCAGTGCTTGGTAATACTTGGGCTTATATCTCTGGTCTAGCCTGTTGCCAATGAGAAAATCTCCACGTTCCTTGTGGATTCAGCTCTCTGGATTTCACAGGAGAAAGCCCAGCAAGAGATTCCTTTTGCCTATAATTATTGTAGGTTTCAATGAATGCTTCTGTGGCTTTTATTATCGCAGTAGGAAGGACTCTCTTCTGATTGATATTTGTCTTGCAGAACTTAACGTAAAGCGCCTTGCATTATATTATCCCGTTAACAGATTCCATCCAGGCATTATCATAGCATGTCAGTTTCTTGATGCACTTATTGGAGAATTGTCACAGAATCAGGATTTCTTCTCAGTGTTATTGTAAAATGATGAAATGAAACATCAGATGATGGAAAATCTTTCTGATGAGATTCATAAAAAGTCTTAGAGAATCAGTATAAAGGCGGATAAAGAC
>CAKQTF010000336.1 GCA_934276695.1 uncultured Spirochaetales bacterium | reverse complement strand
GATCCACAGAGAGCCCATAGCGATCAGATAGCTCTGCGACTCTCTTCTCTGCTGTCTTCAGAGAGAGCATGCCGAACCTGTTGCAGGGCTCACGGCCGAGGACGATATTCTCTGTGACAGTGTAATTATGCACAAGCTTGAAATGCTGATGGACCATACCGATGCCAAGCGATGTAGCATCATTCGGATTTCTTATATCAGCCTTCTTCCCTTTTATGTAGATCTCACCGCTATCCGGTGTATATGCCCCGAACAGCACTGACATAAGCGTGCTTTTTCCGGCTCCGTTCTCACCTAGAACCGCATGGACCTCATTGGCAAGGACATCCAGGCTGATATCATCATTTGCGATTATGCCAGGGAATGCCTTTGTTATGCCCTTCATCTGGATAGCATAGCTGCTCATCCTTCCCCCTTTGCTATCAAATAGCCCTTTCCTCAGTCTCAGGAAAGGGCCATGCTTCACATCTCCGGTATCCGGATCAGTCGTCGATTGCAGAAAGACCTGCAGGGACAAGGCCTGCAGCAAGTGCATCCTTATATGTCTTATCGATCTTTATGCTTCCGCTGAGGATTCCCTCTGCTGCCTTATCTGCCGCAGATACTGCCTCTGCGGAAAGCGCTGGATTGGCCTTTGAATAGCCAACACCGCCATTGGCCATATTCTGATTGACAACGCCGCCCTTCCATGAGCCATCAGCTGTCTTCTCAAGAGCATCATATGCAGATTTCTCAACTACCTTCAGCATTGATGTCAGGACTGCAGAATCAGTTCCATTGTATATTCCGTCCTCATACTGATCAGAATCAACACCGATTGCCCAGACATTGCGGCCTGCCATCCTGTATTCCTTAGCCTGTGCGATTGTTCCGCCGCCGGTGCCGCCAGCTGCTGAGAATATGCAGTAAACACCATTATCATACCAGCTCTTTGCAACAGCCTTTGCAAGTTCCGGAGCACCCCATGAGTTTGCATAGTAATCAACGAATTCCGCATCCGGGTAAACGCTTCTTATGCCTTCGAAGTAGCCGATCTCGAATTTTGTGATCGTTGCACCCGGAACACCGCCGATGAAACCGAATTTCGGATTCTCTATCCCATCATGCTTAGCCTGCATAGCAGCAGCCACACCGACAAGATATGAGCCCTGTTCCTCTTCATATATATACTGTATGAGGTTGTCCCTGTCTGTAAGGTAATCAACATCAACGATTATGAACTTCTGATCCGGGTACTGGCCTGCGACCTCCTCAAGTGCATCTCCCCATGTGAAGCCTGTTGTTATGATCAGGTCCCAGTCCCCCTCTGCTGCATTCTTCAGATTAGGGATATACTCATCTGTCGTCTGCGCTGTGATGTTCTGGTACAGCGTCCCCCTGCCCTTGCCATCATCACCATAGAAGCTCAGGATCCCGCGCCATGCTGCTGCATTGAATGACTTATCATCGATTCCTGTAGCATCTGTCAGAAGAACAGTCCTAATCTGATCCTGGCCTGAGCTCTCCTTAGACCCCTTAGCGAAAACACAAAAAGCACATAGTGCTACCAATAGAATGGCAAATACCCTCTTCATAGCCATCTGCTAGATAACTAGCGACCTCCTTAATCTTGCTGGAAAGACTCCGCTTAGCAATAATAGCACATATTACAGCTTCAGTGATATATATTTGGATGCAGACTCAGCATAAGACAGCAGTATACAGCCCAAGTGAGTGCAATGCAGCATATGCTCTGGCAGAACGCAGAAGCGCATCATAGTCGTCATCCCTCCGGATGAGCATATAGACAGCAGCGCCAGAACCTGATAGTGATACGAAATTCCCAGGGAAAGCTGATGATAGCCCATTCTGCAGCTTCCCATCAGCAAGGGAGAAGTCATTCGGAAAGTCATCATAGCTGACAAGATTCCCAAGAGATGGCA
>CAKQTF010000335.1 GCA_934276695.1 uncultured Spirochaetales bacterium | reverse complement strand
CATGATAATCCAGCTGTTCCAGATAATGCAATATGGTCAACAATAGGTGAGACCATACTTGATACAAACTATTCTGATACGCTTGATCTTGATGTAGGCAAGTATTACAGCTACCGTGTGACTGCTCATACATACAGTGGTGAGACAGGTGCAGTCTCTTCCTCATCAACAGGTACGCTGCTCTCATCTCCTGAGACTCTCAATGCATCAAAAGGCACAAGCGAGACAAGTATACTGATCAGCTGGAACCAGATGCCATATGTTGAGAGCTATGAGATCTATAAGTCAACAATCTCTTCGATAACAGGACTGAAGAGCGAGTTTGTTGATACTGTTAATGTTAATGAGAATTCAATTGAGGGATATTATTCATATGTCATTGATCCATCGAGAGAGAAAGGTGTTGAGCTTTACTTTGCAATAGTAGGATTGGGCCCTACAGGGGAAAGGGCTGCGATAAGCAATTCAAGATCAGGATATACACTTGTTCCTGGGGCTCCAAAAAAGCCTGAGGTTTCTGTATCAAAGGGCGAGAGCACAGGACCTGTTGATGTCCGGTTCAGATCTGCAGTGGATGACTCTGAGTATTCGTATGTCATAAAGAGATCATATGCCGGAAGTGCAGAGCAGGTTGTCTTCTCAACTGAGTTTGATTCGCTTCCATCAAAGGATGAGGATGGCTGGTATTTATATACAGATACCAATGTCAATGATAATGTTGAGTATGCTTACTCGATTACGGCAGCGAACAAGGAAGGGATATCAGAGGCAGGCATAGACAGCGGATATCTTCTTTCTCCGTTAAAGAGCCTGAAGCTTGTGCCTAGCTCTGATCCATCGCATTTCGGTTATGATATCTCATATTCCCTGCCTGTTGGAGCAGATGATGAGAATAGAAATGCTGAATACATATATAATGTAAAGAGAATTCTCAAAGATGGGAGCTATACTGAAAAAGAGTATACAGAGGATGAATTCAGATCATTTGATGCATTTGTTCCTATGGATAAGACTCCGTCTCATTCTTCTGAGCTGCAGGAACTCCTGAGGATTGAGATAACCGTCAGTAATGGAAGCGAGACAACAAAGGCAACAGTTTCCAATGAAATCCCGATGCTTCCGGATCCTGTATCCTCAATATCTGCCACAAGGTTCAGCAAGCCTCTTGCTGGGGATGCAGCTAACTCATCCGGTGTATATCCTATACATGTGACATGGACAACAGAGAGCACAAAGAGCCAGGTATTGACAAGGGAAGGCTCAGATGGATCTGTAAGGACATTCAGCGTTATAGGCGGATCATTCGTAGATGAGACCACAGCTCCGCTTGTGAAGTATGATTACTACATAGATACATCAGATGAGCTTGGACGCACTCTCGGAGAGATAAAGCATGCTGATAATTCATATGGAGCCATAACACCAGAGCTTTATATTGATTTATTTGAATCAATAAGCCTTAAGCCGTGGGATAGACAGGCCTATGTGCCGGAGGAGTACAAGAGCTACTGGAAGAAGAGCCGTATTGCAACTCTTGTAGGCTATGGTAATGCATCTGACTTAGGCACTCAGATGAAAGCATTGGCAGATGCTGATGATAAGGACCATTACAGAGGCGGAAAGGTCACATACAGTGCAGCAATGGAAGGAGTCGGAGGCCAGATCTACTTCACGTATTCTGATTTCGGAGAGAATCCGTATTTCTATGTGACAGGAAACTATGAGATGCATGTAAATGCATCCGGTACAGGAAGCGCTGCGTCAAATACGAATGGTTTCACTGTTTATGGGATGTATCCTGGTAGAATCCTTCTTGATAAGATAAGTGTGAAGAGCAAGAATTTTGCTGGGACATATGTCCTGAGTATTGATTATACTGACGGAAGCGAGAGCTATGAGGTGGCTGTTAAATGAAGAAGTTTTTGATTATTC
>CAKQTF010000334.1 GCA_934276695.1 uncultured Spirochaetales bacterium | reverse complement strand
GGAGCTGTTTCATAATTGAATGGAAAAATTATGAGGTAGCTCCATTTTTCTTTGTTCAGCGTAAAGATAGGCTATGGATCTGATCTGATTTTCAAAAAGACAAGCACGCAATAACACCAGATGAAAGAGCAAGAGCATGAAGAACTGCAACCTAATTGGTATTAGGAAGATGAAACATTCATGGATTCATGGTGCTCATATCAGATGGCTACTGAATGCCAGAAAGGTTTTCCTGCAAGACCTCGTTCCAGCCTATGGGAAAACCTGATGATATTCATGGTCAGAGCCATAAGGATCCATTCCGTAAGGGTACGCTCCTTGCCGAAACAGAGGAATCTGCGGAATGAATTATTCGCCTTGATCTGGGCAAAAGCCCCTTCTGCCTGTATGCTCCGGTTTACCCTTACTTCTGCTCCGAATGCTGATGTGATATTATCAAGAGCAGCCCTTCTGTACTTCTCAAGCTCAAGGCTGATTGAGAAGGACTTGTACTTATCCCTGCTTTTCTGCGAGATGCATTTGCTTCTGAATGGACAGGAGACACAGCCCCGGCGGCATGTGTATCTGGTTATCCGTCTGCCTCTCTTCAAATAGGAGTTGACAGCGACAAGCCTCTTCCCATTCCTGCAGGTGAACTCGTTCCTCGTTTCATCATACTCCATATTGGAATAAAGACCGATATCGTTTCTGATCTTCTTTTTCTTTGACACCTCATAGTTCTGAGGCTTAATATAGTCCGCAATGCCATGCTCCTTCAGAAAGCTATGATTGGCCACGGTATCATATCCACTATCTGCGCAGTACCCGGTGTATTTCCATCCATAGCTTGAAGTTATCTTCTCAATGGAAGGGATCATGGTAGCATAGTCGGTCCTGTCGGCACTTGAATAGCAGCCAACGATGTAGTTTGAATCGACCAGCGTCTGGATGTTATACGCAGGCTTCAGCTGGCCATTACGCATTGCATCCTCCTTCATCCTCATGAAGGTTGCATCCTTGTCTGTCCTGCTCATGCTGTTTCTTCCAGCGCCGATATCTGCGATGGAGTCTGCGTATTCCCCGTATTTCCTTAAGGATTCATCTATGTCCCTATAGTATCGCTGTATCGGAGTCAGGCGCTTCCCCCTGCCTCTATCAGTAATGATGTATGGCTCTCCTGATCCCTCAATCCTGATCTTCAGCATCCTCAGCTTGCTGAAGACATCGTCGTATTCATCGGCTGCAGAATGCAGAAGGCCAAGATAGGATGCGGCCTCTTCAGCCAGGACGGTGCATTTCTGCCTGAGCTTCTCCAGATTCTTCATCACTCCGGTCTTCCAGACGAAGCTGTACCTGTTTGCCCTGGACTCAATCTTGGTCCCATCCTGGAACAGTATTTCCTGCCCGATCTCCCCGATTGCTGCCAGATTCCTGCAGCAGCTGGTGAGCACCTGCTCGATTGATTCCGGATGCTGCTTTATGAAGCGGTTTACCGTCACATGGTCAGGGCAGGACCTGCCATCAAGGATGGAATAGAGAAAGATATCCCTGCGGCATAGCCTCTCTATCGATCTTGAGCTGTAGCAGCCATTGGCTCGAGCATAGAGTATGATGATCATCATCGTATAAGCATCAAGGCATGCAGCCCTGCCTTTCTTCCTGCTGCCTTTCTCATTCTCAAATGATGAGAAATCTGTGTTTTCCAGTAATTTCAGGATTGAGACTTCCAATGGGGTCAATTCCAATGGCATTGAGCAGTTGATGTCGAAATGCAGTTGACTATGGTGTTTGAAATCAGCTATATTCACTTTGTGCCTCTAATTCTTTGTGGTTAAAGAAATTATAGCACAAAAGGGACTGCTTCGGCAATCCCTTTCCCTTTTTATTTTGTTTGATTGTAATGATTTATTAGCCCCAAAAAGGAGCTGTCTCACAAGTCATTTATGAAACAGCTCC
>CAKQTF010000333.1 GCA_934276695.1 uncultured Spirochaetales bacterium | reverse complement strand
CTGGCTGTGCTGAGCCTCATATCGCTCTCTTCATGCGATGATATGAAGGCTCTGATGGATCTGATACCGAAATTTGATGGGAATCTGCCGAATAATATATCTGGGCAGTTTGCATATTTCAGGACTGAAGAGGATAAGGCAGCTGGAATCTATACTAAGCTGTATTCATTCAGCAGCAAGACCGGGATATTCACGGCTAAGGATGAGAGTGCTGCAAGAAGCGGTAAGTATGAGGTGTCATACAAGACATATGCAATCACTGAGTGCAATGGGACAATAAAGCTCAGCTTTGATGATGGCAGCACTGAATCATACGATTTCTACTACTATGCCACAGCTGTTGATGGTCCTGAGTACATCAGGCTGTCTGATGGCAGGACATACTATTACTGGGGAAACTGAGGAGGAGAGGGATGAAGAGGATTATTATTCTGATCGCTGCCTTATTTGTGCTGGCTTCATCTGTCTCTGCCGGTGCTATAGATGATAGCCAGGTGATCTCTGAAGGTGAGAGGCTGAGGCCTATTCTTGATGATTACTTCAGGAAGGATGTTGATATAAAGTTCATATCGCATGTCTATGTCGATACCGCAATGCTTTTCGGCTATCCGACAATAGGCGCATCGTGGGATATAGGCATCAAGATCGATACTGTATCGATTGCTGCATATCTGCGCTTTGGCCATTTCTTCAAGCCGCTTGGCTCATCTACCGGTAAGTTCGCTGCTGCAGAGGAGCTGGGAGAGGCGGGGCTTTCGATGAAGATAAGGATCTATGAGCTTGGAAGGTTCAATGTCAACCTCGGAATCAATACAGCCTGGTACCAGCAGTGGATAATGCTTTCATCAAATACCGGCACATACAACCTTGCTCATAATGGGCTTATGATAAGACCGGAGGCCTCAATAGGCTGGAGAGCTGTCGGCTGGTGGAATATAGAGCTTGGGATATTCTATCAGACACCTCTTTATCCTGCATATGATGGTTATAAGGGATGGGGATGCTTCATTAAGCTCATATAATGCCTATATGTATTCTGCATTCATCGTAAAATTCAAATAGAATAGAAATGAACCAGCATCGATTCTAGGCTCTTCTTCTTTTAGGGATTTAGTCTTTATCGATTGGATGTGTGTGCCGCGGATGATTGAAAAGAAACAGCCTTCATCCCTATATCATTCCTGTTATTGAATCCTCCAGTCTTCCCAACGGACTTATATCAATAAACGCAAAACCATGCGAATACTTATTTATAAAATATTGGCTCTTCACGGCTACATATGGGATTAGGTAATACAGAGAGGAATAGATAAAAAGCGAATCAGAGAGAAGAAGTACTCATCATCCCTGTAGCCATAGCCAATTCTCTTGGCAACCTTTATCCTGTTGTTGAAGCCCTCAAGCCTGCCAGAGGAAATAGGATGGGAAGCATGCGCAATCAGGCCATCAATCCTCTTCTCCTTTAGCTGGGCGAATCTCACCAGAGCCGGGACCCCGCTTGGACTTATACTAATAAAGTAGACAGAAAATCAGAAAAGAATAAGCTAGAATAAAAGACATTAAAACGGAGGGGCAGGCAGATGGGGCGTTCTCAGAGAATCCTGAGATTCTTGATGCGATTGAAATAGCGAAGAAGAAGGGCAAGACGCTTCATCTGATCACATACCTTACATATAAATCGTCACATGGCAGCATGGACTACTCGGTGGAGATATACAGGAAGGCAAAGCAGCATGGACTTGAGAATGCCGTCCTCCATATAATATTCGATGGAAGATCTACGGATCCCGGTTCTGCCCCTGCGCTCCCTGAGGAGCTTGAGGCTAAGCTTGATGGGATAGGCCGCGGCCTTGTCCTTGATAGGGATGGCAATTACGGCAATGTTAAGCTTGTCTATGACATGATGACTGAATGAGCTCATCCCGCTGCCTCATGACAGCGGGATT
>CAKQTF010000332.1 GCA_934276695.1 uncultured Spirochaetales bacterium | reverse complement strand
CCTTCATCCTTCACACCTGTGGCAGAGCTCACTCAGTCACAGGCAAGGGCTCTTGCCCGCCTGAGGGAATCAGATGATGGAGTCTATTACCTGTATGGGGTTACGGGATCAGGGAAGAGCGAGGTCTTCCTGCGCCGTGCTGAGGATATGATCAGAAAAGGGCGTCAGGTGCTTTATCTTGTTCCTGAGATAACGCTGACGCATCAGCTCTCATCGGAGGTCATGGCAAGGTTCTCAGAGCGTGTAGCGATAATACATTCAGCGCTCACGCCTTCGCAGCGGCTATCTGCATGGCATGGCATAATGGATGGGAGCATAGACCTTGTAATAGGCGCAAGAAGCGCTGTGTTTGCTCCGTTTTGCAATCTTGGGCTGATCATACTTGATGAGGAGCATGAGACAAGCTATAAGAGCGGCAATGCTCCGCGCTATCATGCACGCCAGGTTGCGCAGCATAGGGCTTCTGTCCTATCTGCTGAGTTTGTCATGGGCTCTGCGACTCCTTCTCTTGAAGCCTGGAAGCTCATGAAGGAGCAGAGGATAAAATCGATTGTCATGAAAGAGCGCATAGGAGAGGCCAGATTCCCGAGTGTCAGGACGATCAATATCCTGAAAGAGCCGCATAATATCTCAAAAGAACTGGAAAAGGCAATAAGGAGCACTCTTAGGGAAGGGAAAGGTACGCTGCTTTTTCTGAATAGAAGAGGCTTTGCATATGGCTATTCATGCGGTGACTGCGGCCATGTGATAACGTGCCCGCATTGTTCTGTTGCGCTTACATACCATAAGAAGGAGCAGCGGCTCATATGCCATACATGCGGTTATTCAGAGCCTCTTCTTAGAGTCTGCCCTGCATGCGGTTCCCGTGATCTGTTTCCAAGGGGCTTCGGCACAGAGAATGTAGAAGCGGAAGCAAGGGCGCTTTTCCCTTCTGCAAGGATTGCAAGGCTTGATACTGATATCGCTGAAAGCGGTAAGGATAAAGTGCAGGAGATTCTTAATGGCTTCAGGTCCGGCAGCATTGACATCCTGCTTGGCACTCAGATGATTGCCAAGGGCCTTAATTTCCCTTCGCTCAGCCTGATCGGTGTCCTGAATGCTGACTCATCCCTCATGATTCCTGATTTCAGGGCCGCTGAGCGTACATTCTCCCTGCTGTCCCAGGTATCTGGCAGGGCTGGGAGATACAGGGATGATGGTCAGGTTCTGATTCAGACAACACAGGCAACAGAGCCTGCAATACAGTTTGCTGTTATGAATGATCTGGAAAGCTTCTACGAAAAGGAGCTTGCAGCAAGGAAGGCAATGGGGATGCCTCCATATTCACGGCTTCTGAATCTTACAGTACGAGGCAAGAATGAGGAGAGAGTGCGGTCAGAGATCGAGAGGGCTGAGGAAATCGGGCTCTCGCTTATAGATTCTTTCCCTTCCGTCCGCATGTTCTCTGCCTGCCCATGTGTGATTGAGAAGAGAAGCCAGTATTACAGGTATCATCTGCTGCTCCAGTCGGAATCGATCAGCAGGCTCCTCTCTTTTACGCGGGCGCTTCTAAGCAGATATGAACTGCCATCATCCATGTACCTCGAGATCGATGTCGATCCTGTTTCTCTCCTATAGATAAATATGTATCTTTCTGCTAGGATTAGAGCATGGAATTGGTTGTGATAGATGGTCAGGGCGGTGGCCTTGGAAGGCAGATTGTCCAGATGATAAAGCGGAGATTCCCGTCTCAGCCTATCACAGCTATCGGAACAAACAGCAGTGCAAGTGCTGCAATGCTCAAAGCGGGTGCGGATTATAGCGCAACAGGGGAGAACCCTGTTGTTGTCGCAGCCAGGAAGGCTGATATCATAATCGGACCGATAGGTATTGTGATTGCGGATGCGCTTCTGGGAGAAGTAACGCCAAGAATGGCGCTTGCAGTATCAGCATCCTCCGCAAAGAGGCTGCT
>CAKQTF010000331.1 GCA_934276695.1 uncultured Spirochaetales bacterium | reverse complement strand
ATACTGGATAATATGGATATAGAGAGGGAGCGTGGAATCACGATAAAGAGCCAGGCTGTGACAATCCCGTATAAGGCTGCCGATGGCGAGGAATATGAGCTGAATCTTGTAGATACGCCGGGGCATGTTGACTTCACGTACGAGGTGTCAAGGGCAATCTCCTCCTGTGAGGGAGCGCTTCTTCTGATTGATGCATCCCAGGGGGTGGAGGCTCAGACCCTTGCCAATCTTTATCTTGCCATGGAGCATGATCTTGAGATAATCCCTGTGATAAACAAGATAGACCTGCCAAGTGCCGATATCCCATCATGCCTTCATCAGATTGATCATGATCTTGGCCTTGACCCGGATATGGCTCAGCTGGTATCTGCAAAGACTGGAGAAGGAGTTGACGGGCTATTTGAGGCGATTGTCAATTATATCCCATCTCCGGATGAATCATATGATGAGCCGCTGCAGGCACTGATCTTTGATTCCCACTATGATCCATACCGTGGCGTGATTGTGCATGCGAGGATCTTCTCCGGGACAATGAAGCGCGGTGATACAATAGTGTTCATGCATTCCGGCGCAGAGTACCAGATAGAGGATCTTGGGGTATTCCAGCTGACTCTTGTATCCAAGAATGAGCTGTCAGCAGGCGATGTAGGGTATTTCATTGCCGGGATAAAGACGATAAGCGATATACGGGTAGGTGATACTGTAACGCAGAAGAACCGTCCGGCATCATCACCGCTTCCAGGCTTCAAGGAAGTCAAGCCTGTTGTCTTCTCTTCTATTTATCCTGTTGATTCAAATGACTATGAAGAGCTGCAGGAAGCAATTGAGCGCCTGAAGCTGAATGATGCATCCCTTATCTATGAGAAGGACAATTCAGCTGCTCTTGGTTTCGGATTCAGATGCGGCTTCCTTGGCATGCTTCACCTTGAAGTCATACAGGAGAGAATAGAGAGGGAGTTCGATCTCTCAATTGTATTCACATCCCCTTCTGTCAGGTACATTGTCCATATGAAGAATGGTGAGACGCTCCATATTGATAATCCTCTTGAGTATCCTGATCCTATGAGGATAGAAAGCACAGAGGAGCCTTATATAAGCGCATCGATAATAACGCCTACACAGTTTGTCGGGCCGATAATCACGCTGTGCCTTGAGAAGCGCGGCGTTCAGACTGCTATGAACTATCTTGATGAGAAGAGAGTGGAGCTTATATATGAGATGCCTCTTGCAGAGGTTCTGTTTGATTTCTATGACAGGCTTAAATCAATATCGAGGGGATATGCCTCATTTGATTACAATGTGATCGGATATAAGCCTACAGAGCTCGTGAGGATGGATATCCTTGTCAACGGGGACCCTGTTGATGCGCTCTCGCAGCTTGTTTTCAAGGGCAATGCCCAGGCAAGGGGAAGACAGGTCGTTGAAAGGCTTAAGGGGGAGATCCCGCGCCAGCAGTTCAAGATTGCGATACAGGCTGCAATCGGAGGCAGCATAATCTCCAGGGAGACAGTCTCTGCATTCAGAAAGGATGTCACTGCGAAGTGCTATGGCGGTGATATATCAAGAAAGAGAAAGCTTCTTGAGAAGCAGAAAGAAGGAAAGAAGAGAATGAAGATGGTCGGCAATGTCGAGATCCCGCATTCTGCATTCCTGGCAGTCCTCAAGACTGATGATGAGAATTCCTGAGAGGAGCATCTGGCATGGCAAAGCTTATAGGCATCACAGGAGGATCGGGCAGCGGTAAATCCACTGTTGTAAGAAGGATAAAGGAAGCGCATCCTGATGCGGTCCTGATTGCGCAGGATAACTACTACAGGAGTGCTCCTTATATAGACAACAGCAATATAACAGCATTCAATTTCGATCATCCTGATGCCTTCGATATGGATCTGATGCTCTCGAATCTCGCAGATCTCAGGGCGGGGCGGCCATGCGTCATGCCTCAGTATGAC